>JAPOQB010000569.1 GCA_026710965.1 Deltaproteobacteria bacterium
GGGTGCATGCCGAGGAGATTGTGTTGTCGGTCCCTGACGGGCGACGCGTCACCATGCTAGTCAACGCGACACCGATCCATTCAGAGGACGGGCAGATCGAGTCGGTGGTGGTCACCTTGCAGGACCTGGCGCCGTTGGAGGAGCTGGACCGGATACGGGCGGAGTTTCTCGGCATGGTGAGCCATGAACTGCGCACCCCGCTTGCCGCCATCAAGGGCTCGACGGCCACGGTGCTCGGCGGCTCGCGGCCCTACGGCGCGGTCGAGACGCTGCAGTTCTTTCGCATCATCGACGAACAGGCGGATAGAATGAGTGGCCTCATTCATGACCTTCTTGATGCGGGGCGGATCGACACCGGTACGCTCTCGGTGTGGCCCGAGCCTTCGGAGGTAGGCGCGTTGGTGGAACAGGCCCGGACCACGTTTCTTTCCGGGAGCGGCCGGCACGCGGTGATGATGGACCTGCCGCCTGACCTGCCTCGTGTGATGGCAGACGCACAGCGTATCGTGCAGGTGCTGAACAACCTTCTATCCAACGCCGCCCGGCATTCTCCCGAGTCGTCACCGATCCGTGTCTCGGCACAGAGTGAGGGCATACACGTCGCGATCTCGGTTTCCGATGAGGGCCGGGGGATACCGCCTGAGCTCCTGCCGTCTCTCTTCCACAAGTACGCCCGTGCAGACCGTAGTGAACGAGGCTTGGGTAGCGGCCTTGGGCTCGTCATCAGCAAGGGGATCGTGGAGGCCCACGGCGGTCGCATCCAGGCGGAGAGCGACGGGCTTGGCCAGGGTACGCGGTTCACCTTCACGCTCCCGCTGGCCGAGGAGCCGGGCGGCGCGACAAGCCGGCCCACGGCACTCCGCGAAGCCAAGGAACACCCCCGCATCCTGGTGTTGGACGACGATCCGCAGACACTGCGCTACGTACGTGAGACCCTGGTCGATGCGGGCTATGCGCCGCTCGTAATTGGCGACCACCGTGAGCTCTCCAGAGTCCTCAGGACGGAGAAGCCGGCGCTGGTTCTGCTCGACTTGGTC
Organism: Deltaproteobacteria bacterium; assembly: GCA_026710965.1. GTDB lineage: Bacteria > Desulfobacterota > Binatia > UBA9968 > JAJDTQ01 > JAJDTQ01. Next base: position 1,038 of record JAPOQB010000569.1, read on the forward strand.
CTGCCCGGAACCGACGGCATCGAGCTCCTGGCCAACATCCCGGAGCTCGCCGACTTGCCGGTCATCTTCATCTCCGGCTACGGGCGTGACGAGACCGTTGCGCGGGCGCTCGAGGCCGGCGCCGACGACTACATCGTGAAGCCCTTTTCGCCGACGGAACTAACGGCGCGGATCCGGGCCGCGCTGCGAAGACGGGCCGAGCCGGTCCCCTTTGTGTTGGGAGATCTCGCCATCGACTACGACCGGCGCCGTGTGACCGTGGCGGGGCGGGACGTGGCGTTGACGGTCACCGAGTATGAACTGCTGCGCGTGCTGTCGCTCGGTGCGGGACGGGTAGCCACCTACGACGCCCTGCTGCGCCAGGTTTGGGGCGGGCTCAGCTACGCCAACCCAAAGCTCGTCCGAGCCTTCATCAAGAAGGTCCGCGAGAAGCTTGGCGACGACCCGAACCGACCTGCCTACATCGTCACCGAACGCGGAGTGGGCTACCGCATGGTTCGGCCCGGCGATATATAGTGACTTTCCCTCCGGGCCGACGCCTTTACACGCCGCCGGAGATGGTTAGATTTTCTTCATGCGTGGTTGCCGCCGAATTGATCCGGCGCGGTCTGCATTGTAGATTTCTTCCAGGGACGGATACTCACGAGAGGAAGGGAACAGGTCCATGAAACGCGTTTTTCTTTTTCTGATCACCAACCTTGCGATCGTTTTCGTGCTGGCCGTTGCGCTCCGTGTACTCGGCCTTGAGTGGTTGCTTTTTCAATACGGCATCGACTTCTGGCCGCTGCTGGCCTTCTCCTTCATCTTCGGCATGGGCGGCGCGTTCATCTCGTTGCGCATCTCCAAGTGGACGGCCAAGAGATGGATGGGATTGACGGTCATCGATGAGCCCCAAAACAACACCGAGATCTGGCTTGTCAACACCGTGCAAAACTACGCCCGGGCCGCGAACATCGCCATGCCCGAGGTGGCGGTCTACGATTCCCCGGAGCCCAACGCCTTTGCCACGGGCCCGAGCCGCAACAACTCACTGGTGGCGGTGAGCACGGGACTGTTGCGGTCCATGAAGCCGGATCAGGCCTCGGCCGTGCTGGGCCACGAAGTGAGCCACGTTGCCAACGGCGACATGGTGACGCTGACCCTGCTCCAGGGCGTTCTCAACACCTTCGTGATCTTCCTTTCCCGCGTGATCGGATACGTGGTGGACCGCGCGCTCCACCGGGACGGCGAAGGGGGCTACGGCATGGGCTACTTCGTCACCGTGATCGTCACGCAGATCCTGCTCGGCATCCTCGCCAGCTTGGTGGTCTCCTGGTACTCGCGCCGGCGCGAGTACCGCGCCGACGCCGGCGGTGCGTATCTGGCCGGCAAGCCCAGCATGATCGGCGCCCTTGAGGCGCTCCAACGCAGCGTGGAGCCCGAGCACATGCCGGAACAGTTGGAGGCAATGGGGATCGCCGGCGTCCGCAAGGGCGGTCTGCGGATGCTCTTCGCCAGCCATCCCCCCCTCGAGGACCGGATCGCCGCGCTCCGGGAAGAACGCCACGCCGCCGGCACCTAGCACCCTGTAGGAATTTTGCGCCCTTCGACTTCGCTTCGCTACGCTCAGGACGAACGGTGGAGTGCAGGGGGGCGACCGTGGGTCGCCCCACTACAAGTCATCCCGGCTTGCCGACAGCAAAATCGTGCGCAACCAATCGCAGGAATTTTCGGGACACGACACTGGTCAATCCCGAGCGCGTGATTCGAACCGTCATCCCGGTTCCTGACGATTGCCGTGGCCTTGCGGGCCGTGGCGGAATCGGGATACATCCCCCAATTGAACGTCAGGCCGAAAGGGGGAGGGGATGGCGATATTCTCGGGGGAGTTCGGGCTCCAGTTCGTGCTGCAGGCGGCTTCCTATTACACCACGCGGGAGCTGGTGGAGCTGGCGGAGCTTGGCGCGGAGAGGGGCTTCAAGCAGGTCTGGCTCAGCGATTCGCTCCGTTACCGCAATGTGCTGAGCATGGCGACGGCCATCGCCGCCCGCGCCCCCCTCAAGGTCGGCACCGCCATCCTGGTGCCTTATTTCCGCAATCCCATCGACGTGGCCGACTCGGTGCTGGCCATCTCGGAGCTCACCGAGGGCCGTGAGATCAGCCTCGGCATCGCCAAGGGCAGCAAGGGGCAGGTGCCGCAGTACCTGGATATGGTCAAGCCCTTCCGCGTGGTCCGGGAGACGGTGGGCTTCCTGGGCACGCTGTTCCGCGGCGAAAGGGTACAATTCGACGAGTACCCTGCTCTGTGCGACTACTTCCACATGAACCCCCGCGGGCACATCGAGCTGGTGCGCCCTCCCGCGGCGCCGGTGCGTTTCTACGGCGGCGGCGTGGGGCCCCGGTTCCTGGCCATCGCCGGCGAGACC
>JAPOQB010000733.1 GCA_026710965.1 Deltaproteobacteria bacterium
GTGTCGACCGGGCCGTTGCGCTGTTTGGCGACGATGACCTCGGCGACACCCGTATGTTTGGTCGCGTCCTTTTCGTAAGCATCCTCGCGGTAGATGAACATGATCACGTCGGCGTCCTGCTCGATGGCGCCGGACTCCCGCAGGTCCGCCATCACCGGACGCTTGTCGCCCCGTTCCTCCACCCGCCGGTTGAGCTGCGAGAGCGCCACCACGGGAACGTTCAACTCCTTGGCCAGCGCCTTGAGGGAGCGTGATATCTCGGAGATCTCCTGCTCGCGGTTGGGCGAGTCCCGGGGGCCGCGCATGAGCTGCAGGTAGTCGACGACCACCAGGCCGATCTTGCGGGTCCGGTCGCGCAGGAGCCGCCGGGTCTTGGCGCGCACCTCCAGCACCGTGACGGCGGGGGTATCGTCGATGTACACCGGCGCCTCCGCCAGCCGCCCGGCCGCCCCCACCAACGCCGGGAACTCGTTCTCCCGGAGATAACCGGTCCGGAGCCGGGAGTGGTCCACGCGCGCTTCCGCGCAAAGCATCCGGAGGACAAGCTGTTCCATCGCCATCTCGAGGGAGAAGACGGCCACGCCGATGCCGTGGAGCGCGGCATTCACCGCGATGTTGAGCGCGAAAGCGGTCTTCCCCATGCCCGGCCGGCCGGCGACGATGAGAAGGTCCGAGGGTTGGAAACCCGCGGTCAGCCGATCGACGTCACGATAGCCCGTGGCCACGCCGGTGACCATCTCCTTGCGCTGGTAGAGCTCGTCGACCTTCTTGATGGTGTCCGTCATCACGTCGCCGATCTTGACGAAAGACGAGGTGATGCGCTTTTCCGAAATGTCGAAGATGGCGCGTTCGGCGTCGTCCAGGAACGTGTCCACGTCGCCCCGCTCTTCAAGGCCGCGGGTGGCGATGTCGGTGGATGTCCGGATCAGGTGACGGAGAATGGCCTTCTCCCTCACGATGCGCGCGTAGTAGGCGATGTTGGCCGCGGTGGGCACCTGGCTCGCGAGCTCCGCGAGATAGGCGGACCCGCCCGCCGCTTCCAGCTCGCCCTTGGCCTTCAGGTGGTCGCTCAGGGTAATGAGGTCCGCCGGCTCGTTGCGGTCCCAGAGCTCCACCATGGCGCGGAAGATCTTGCGGTGCGACTCCCGGTAGAGGTCATCGGGGTTGACCAACTCGATGACCGAGTTGATGGCGTCGTTGTCCAGCAATACGCCGCCGAGAATCGAGGCCTCCGCGTCCAGGTTCTGGGGCGGGAGCCGGTGCAGGCTTTCGGTCACATCGGCCATGGCTTACCCCTCGCCGGGCTCACGGCCGGTGCCCTTGGGCGCGGTGCCGTGTTCCGCGGTCACCACCGTATGGATCCCGCCCCGGACATTGAAGTCGCCGATGACCCTCATGAACTTGGGCGAGCAAACCGCCACCAGGTCGTCCAGGATCCGGTTGACCACATCCTCGTGAAAGGCGCCTTCTTCGCGGAACGACCAGAGGTAGAGCTTCAACGACAGGAGCTCGACGCACCGCGGCCCGGGGACGTAACGGACCCGGATGGTGGCA
>JAPOQB010000505.1 GCA_026710965.1 Deltaproteobacteria bacterium
CGATGCCCAGGATCAGCCGGCCGTTGCACAGGAGGTCCAGGTTGGCGACTTCGTTGGCGAGCACCACGGGGTGGCGCAACGCGGGCAAGAGCACGGCCGTGCCGAGCTTCACCCGGCTGGTGCGGGACGCCGCCGCGGCCAGCGTGGTCAGCGGCTCGAGGCGCGGCCGGGCGAGGATGCTGTCCCCCACCCAAACCGAGTCGAATCCCAGGGTCTCGGCGCGTTCCGCCAGTTGCACGATGCGGCCGCAGTCCGGGGTCGCCTGCGCCATTACGACTTCGCGCGTGGGCAGCAGGTAGCCGACCGCGGTGGTTGTCTGTGTCATGGAGATTCCTTTTCCCCCTGCCTCCGGGAGCTTGTCGGATATCTTGCGCCCTTCGACTTCGCTTCGCTACGCTCAGGACGAACGGCTCGATTTTTCAAGGACCGTTCGTCCTGAGCCCCTCGACAAGCCAGTCCTGAGCTTGTCGACGGGCTCAGGACTGGCGTAGCGAAGTCGAAGGACGCTTCTTAGCTGCCGTTGAACGGCTTCATCACTTCCTCGGCCAGCCATTGGATCTGCTCCAGCATCTCCGCGCCGGTGTCCGAGGGCAACTGCAGCGCGCACACGTGGTCGATGCCGGCTTTGTCCAGGAACGCCACCTGCTCGAGGATGCTGGCCGGGCTGCCGATGAGGTTGTGGGTCTCGGCCAGGGCCGGATCCCGGCCGGTGTGGGCCAGGGAGACCCGGTGCTGGACCATGCCGGTGTTGCGGTAGCGGGCGCGCGCCTCCTCCACGGTCTTGCCGATGCACAGGGTGAACTGGGAACAGGCTTCCACGTCACCGGGAGGCCGTCCGGCCTCTTCCGTAAGCCGGCGCAGCAGCGCCACTCGTTCCACGATCTGGTCGAAGGGCCGCCAGCCCGGCAGCCACCCCTGGCCGAGCCGGGCCGCCCGCCCGATCATGGCTTCGTTATGGCCGCCGACGAAGATGGGCAACGGGTCCTGCATCGGCTTGGGGCGCATGGCGATGCCCTTGAAGGCGATATGCCGCCCCTCGTAGGTGGCCTCGGTGTTCTGAAACAGGCATTGCAACGCCGCCAGGCTTTCGTCCAGCAGGTCGCCGCGCCGCTCCGCCTTGCGCCGGGGCCACTGGGCGTCGAACTCCTCGCGATAGGCGCCGATGCCCGTACCTAGGATCACCCGCCCGCCGGTGAACCGGTCCAGTGTGCTGATCTGCTTGGCCAGGAGCACCGGGTCCCGTAGCGGCATCACCAGCACGGCGGTGCCCAGGCGTATTCGTGAGGTGTGGGCTCCCACCGTTGCCAGGGTCACCAACACCTCGTAGAAGTTCGGCGGTTCCGGCCATTTCTGCCTCGCGTAGGCCGCCGGGTTGATGTGGTCGTTGCCCCAGACGGCGTCGTATCCGAGCCGTTCGGCCTCCTGAGCCATGTGGACGAACTCTTCCGGCTCCACGAACGGGACGGGGTTCACGAGCCCTTCGGTGCAGGTGGGGAGCTGTATGCTGAATTTCATGAGTGGTGAGGCCCTCCGCCCCGGCCCCGGATTCCCGCTTTTGCGGGAATGACGGAGGGGTTGCAGGAATGACAAAGGGGGATGCGGGAATGACGAATGTGTTTCATGACGGCTTCATGCCTCCGCGCGAAAGCCGTAGGCATGCTCCAGGGTCTCCAGGAATTGCGCGATGTCGCCGCCCACGGTGGGGATCTCGGTCGCGGCTCCGGCGGTGGCGGCGGTGTCCTTGAGGCCGCTGGCGGTGTTGACGACCACCACCGTGTCACTCCGGCTGATGCGGCCTTCTTCGCACAGGCGGCCCACCGCGGCAAGGGCGGCCAGCGACGACGGCTCGGCATAGATGCCTTCGTCCGCCGCCAGATCCCGCTGCAGGCCCAGCAACTCGTCGTTTCGCGCCACCCGCGCGGCTCCGTCCGAGGCGCGCAGGGCATGGAGCGCCTGGTAGGTGCTTTGGTTCACGCTGATGGAGCCGGCGACGTAGGGTGACGGCGCGGCCATCTCGGGGATGGCGTCCTCGCCGGAGGCCAGCGCCGCCGTGAGGCAGCCGGCCATCTCCGCCGCCACCATGCGCGGCCGCTTGGTGATCAGGCCCAGCCGGGCAAGTTCGTCGAAGCCCTTCCACATGCCGAACAGCGCGTCGCCGTACGCCACCGGCAGCACACACCAGTCGGGCGGTTCCCAGTCCATCTGCTCGCAGACCTCGTAGGCGAGGGTCTTGTAGCCTTCGACGCCGTAGGGGTTGCTGCCTACGGGGGGTCCGAAGTAGGGGGAGGTCGGATACCAGCCCCACTCCGCAACCCCGGTCTGCAGCAGCTTCCAGCGGTCGGCCTTGGTGCGGGTGGCCACCACCATGGCGCCGTAGGCCTGCATCTGGGTAACGATGGCCGAGGCGGCGCCCTGGACGGTGAGGACGATACAGGGGAGCCCGGCACGGGCGGCGTAAGCGGCGGCCGCGGCGCCGGCGTTGCCGGTGGAACTGACCCCGACCGCCTTGGCACCGAAGCGCCGTGCCATGGCCAGGGCGGTGAACGCCAGGCGGTCCTTGAACGAGCCGGACGGATTCTGCGATTCGTCCTTCAGGTAGAGCCGGTCGAGGCGGAGGCGGCGACCGTAGCGCGTGCAGTGGAGCAGCGGGGTCTCGCCTTCACCCAGGGTGGCCGCGTCCTGGATGTCCGGGGGCAGCAACTCGCGGTAGCGCCGCATGCCGGGAGGGCGGTCGCGTAGAGACTCAAGGGACAGCGTCCGCGCGGCGGCGTCGAGGTCGTAGCGTGGCGTGAGGTTAGCAGGGGCTTCGCGCCGGCATTCCGGGCACCCGTCGAAGCGGGGCTCGATGCCGAAGGACGCGCCGCAGCGTATGCAGGCGAGGCCGGTGAGGTGGCTCATGTTCGGATTGTGCTTTGAAGAGTCGGATTAGTTGTGATGGCGCCCTTCGACTTCGCTTCGCTACGCTCAGGGCGAGCGGGGTTTTGACTCTGTTTCGCTGCGCTCAGGGCGAACGGGGTTTTGCCTCTGTTCCGCTACGCTAAGAGCGAGCAGGGTTTTGCCTCTGTTCCGCTGCGCCCAGGGCGAACGGGGCTTTGGCTTTGTTTCGCTATGCTCAGGGCGAGCGGGGTGATCAGAATTCCCTAACCCGTTCGTCCTGAGCGTAGCGAAGCGAAGTCGAAGGGCGCCATCTCGAAGGGCGCCGTCACGCACGCGGCTCCAGCACCTGGAGGTGCCGCGGCACGGAGGTCAGCCGCCGGTAGCCGTCTTCGGTGACGACGATCATGTCCTCCACCTGGACGCTGCCCCAGCCCATCTCATAGTAGGGGGTCTCGATGCACAACACCATGTCGGCCTCCAGGGCAGTGTGGTCCCCGGGGGAGATGGTGGGGCGGTCGTAGCCGCCGAGGCCCAGGCCGATGCCGTGTCCGACGTGCTGGCGGTCGTAGTGCGGAATGCCGGTCTCGCGCACTTCGGCCACCGTCTCGTTGAATATCTCGGAGGCCACCTTGCCCGGTTTTACGAGGCTGAGGGCCAGATCTTGGCCTTTGAGTACAGCGTTGTAATAACTGGAGAATTTCTCGTCCGGCGGACCGAAGGAAAAGGTCCGTGACATGTCCGTGAGGTAGCCTTTGTAGAGGCATCCGACGTCGAAGCGGATCATGTCGCCGACCTTGAGGGTGTCTTCCGGCACGTTGGTCATGCCCAGGGCGGCGCTCCGGCCGAAGCCCACGTGGTTCATGTTGGGCTCGGCCCCGCGCCGCACCTGACCCAGGTCGAAAACCATGCACATCTCCGCCTCGGTCATGCCCTCCCGGGCCTCGTGCGCGGCCTCGTAGATGGACTGCTCGGTGACGCGCACCGCCTCGGTCATGCGCTCGATCTCGGCGGCGCTCTTGACCATGCGGATCTCCCGGAACGCCGACATGGCCGGCACCAGCTCCAGGTGCGGCAGCCGCTCCTTCAACCGCTCGGCCAATGCCGGGTCCAGGCCGCGTTCGTCGTAGCCGAGCCGGCTCCGGTCGAGGCCGGCGTTCTCCAGCGTGCGGACGATGCCCTCGAAGAAGTCCTTCACCGGCTCCAGGTCGATGCCGATCTCGCGGATGCGCTGCTCGCGAGGGGTGAGCGGCCCGTTGTCCTCCATGACGCGGTGGAAGGTGCCGTAGGTGACCACCCCCGCGGGTGGCACCGTGTCCACCATGTAGTCCACCTCGCCCCGGGGAATCACGATCCAGGGCGCCGTCACCGCGTCCCGGGTGACGATGGCGGCGATGTCCTGCCGGCGCCACACCCCGCTCAGGTAGAAGACGTTGGGAATATTGGTGGCGGCCATCAGGCCGTCGAGGTCCCGTTCGGCCAGCACGCGCCTGGCCCGCGGTTCGTTGATCCACATTGGAGTTCTCCCTGGAGTTGGAATGCAGCTATGCAGCGGAAGGACTGACTATAGGGAAGCGTGATCCAGGGTGTCAAACAAGGGTGTGTCGGACAGCGTGCCCCACAAAATACTAAACTGTTACTAATTTGTTTATAGATTAGTAATTGATCACGAGACCTTCAGCCGCTTCGCCAGGTCAGCGTGCGCCGTGAAGGTGAAATACTGCCCGGTCTTCGTCCTGACGAGCAGGTTTCGCGAGGCAAGATCGAGAAGGTCGGTCCGAGCCGTCTGGTATGTGACTCTGTGGGTTTTTTTGTGTGTGTCTATCGTATAGCGCGCCCCCTGGTGGCGCAGGGCATGCCCGAGTAGCGCCAGTTGTCGGTGGTTGATCGAGGCGTGGGATTGAAGAATCTTCTCGATGCTTTGAATCTCCAGCGCTTTCTTGTCGAGGTACGCGTACAAGGCCTTGATGGCCTGCCGGATGACTTGTAGCTGAGCCAAGAGAAAGTAGGTCAGGTCGTTCTCGTCGGTCTCGGTGTAGAGGAAAGACCTGGCATACCGGGTGGGCGATCTCCGAATGACGGCGGAAATCGAAAGAAACTCGAACATCCAGAAATCCTGTGAGAGTGCGGACCAATAGAACAACGCTCTGGCGGTCCTGCCGTTGCCGTCGACGAACGGATGGTCATAGGCAAGCCAGAAATGGAGGATGATCGCTTTGAGGATCGGATGCAGAAAGGTGTCCGTCTGCTTCTTGTTCGCGAACTCACACATGGCGGCCATGCGACGGGCGATCTCTCGCGCGGGCGGGGGAGTATGGAGCAGGGTTCCATCCCCGTCGTGATAGACGGCGACACCGTCACCCGGTATCCGCAGATGGTTGCCGGTATCGTCTTCCCCGAGGGTCCCATCGATCAGCGTCTCGTGGATCGTGAATACGATCTTGGGAGTGAGGGGCCGGGCGGTGAGTTCCTTGACCCGTTGGATCGCCCGGTAGTTGTTGAGGATCATCCTCTCGCTTCGATTCATGGGATTTCGGCCGGAGCGAATCATTTGCTTCGCCGCGTCGCGCGTTGTGGAGGCCCCTTCGAGTTGGCTCGAAGTGATGGCCTCCTCGATCAGGGAACTCATGACATAGCGGTCCCTCGTTTGTGGATTCAGGAGCTGGTCGGTTGTCGTGATTCTCCCGCTTACGTTCCGGTCGATTTCATACAGGGATTCGAGCACGGGGTCCGCGAGACAGTAGCCGAAGGCGTTCCCGTTCGTGTCCTTCAGAGGAATGGTCCTGCGTGTCTGGCGGCGGGCCAATTTCACGGCCGCCCACCATTCTTCGGAAGACAGTCCGGTCGGGGGCTGGATGCGCCTGAGGTCTTCCCAGTGCCGATACTGCTTCCCTTGCGACGGACCGATCCCTTCGTGCGTGACGATCCGCATTATCTGGTCGGGTTCTTTTAGTATCTCCGCGAGGCCCGGCGGGGTTCGTGGAATTTTCATCATCTGACTCCAAGCAAATACTAATTTATAAATGAATTAGTATTTGTTGCATGTCAAGAAGGTCCGCGGCCCGTAGCGGGTTGCGTGCCGCGACGGTTCTTGTATTTTCGAAACGCCTAATGTAAGAGATACCCCTTGAATTTTACTGGAAGATTCGGAGGAGCACATGGCCAAGCCGGCGCAAGAGATCGATACCACGATGGACAACATCCCCTTCTTC
>JAPOQB010000574.1 GCA_026710965.1 Deltaproteobacteria bacterium
GGCCGCATGGTGCAGGTGGGGACCGCCGAGAACCTCATGCGCCACCCCGCCAACGAGTACGTCAGCGACTACTTCCGGGTCCGCCCATCCTACGGCGTCCCGTTCCAGTGACCGGAGCCGTTCGTCCTGAGCGTAGCGTAGTCGAAGGACACTTGATTCCTGAAGGCCTTCCTCAGATCTTGAAGGCCTCGCGGGTGTTGGCCGCGTACAGGCTGGCCAGGTCCACGGGGTTCTTGATGAAGCCCTGCTCCAGCAGATAGGAGTGGAACGTCTCCAGGGTCTTGCGGTTGTTCTCGAAGCCGTAGGGCCAGTAGTCCTCGCCCATAAGGTCCACCGTCTCCTCGTACTCGAACAGGTACCAAAGCTGGTGTGTGCGCAGCACGTTGGTGTCGTAGATCTGCGACACGCACAGGTCCTTGGCCTGGCAGAACGCCTTGTAGAGGTTCTGGGTGACCCAGGGGTGGGCCTCGTGGATCTCCCGGCGCACTACCACGCAGTGCATGATGGGGAACAGCCCGGTGCGGCGGAAGTAATCCATCTCCGCGGCCCGGCAGTCCTCGAACAGGCGGGTGATGCCGGGAGCCCGGCGCACGAAGCAGGACGGCATGCGCGCCGAGACCAGCGCGTCGATGTCGCCCTTCTCCAGCATGTCGTCGAGGGTCCTCTCCTCCTCGGTGTCGATCTCGACCCCGGCCGGGGCGTCGAAGGGTACGCGGTCCTTGCGGCCGGGCTGCTCGACGCCGCCCTGGATCCAGTGAACGTCTTTCGCCTCCACGCCGTAGTCGTGCTGCAGCATGCCCCGCACCCACACCGACGCGGTCATGGTGTACTCGGGCACGCCCACGCGCCGGCCCTTGAGGTCCTCGGGCTTCCTGATCCCGGAAGCGGTGTTCACGAAGATGCAGCGGTGCCGGAACATGCGGGAGGGGAACACCGGGATGGCGATGAAGGGTTGATGGCCGCGGGAGGCGTCCACGTGGTAGGCGCCCATGGACATCTCGGCGGCGTCGAACTCCTGGAAGTGGAGCATGCGCCAGAAGATCTCCTCCACCGGCAGCGCCACGTAGTTGAGATCGATGCCCTCGGGCTTCACCAGCCCGTCCTTGAGGGCTCGGGTGCGGTCGTAGTCTTCACAGGCCAGTGTCAGTTCGATGTTTGCCATTCATTCCTCCGGTTTCATCCGGGATGAACTCCCCTTCATCCAGCATAAAGGGATTCACCCATCATGGGGTCTTCCACCCGGGATGAGTTGTTCGCCCGGGATGACGTCAGGACCGCCCTACAGCCTCGCCAGACTCGTCTCCATGCGGTCCATGGCTTCCTCGATGTTCTCGTAGGAGTTCGAGTACGCCAGCCTGATATATCCCTCGCCGTACCGGCCGAAGGCACTGCCGGGCACGGTGGCGATGTAGGCGTCTTCCAGGAGGTGCTCGGCCACTTTCTCGCACGACACCCCCAGCCGCCGCACCGACGGAAAGGCGTAGAAGGCACCCTCGGGCACGGGGCAATCGATGCCCTCCATGGCCTGGAGCCGGCGCAGGATCAGCTCCCGGCGGCGGGCGAACTCCCGCCGCATGTCGTGCACACAGTCCTGGGGGCCCTCATAGGCCGCCACCGCGCCGTACTGGGCAAACGAAGTGGGGCACATGACCGTGTACTGGTGCACCCGGATCATGACGTCAATGAGATCCCGCGGCGCGGCCACGTAGCCCAGACGCCAACCGGTCATGGAGTAGCTCTTGGAGAAACCGTTGACCAGCAGCGTGCGCTCGCGCATGCCCGGCAGGCCGCCGATGCTGTGATGCGCGGCGCCGTCGTACACCATCTTCTCGTAGATCTCGTCGGCCAGCACCAGCAGGTCGCGCTCCCTCGCCAGGGCCGCCAGCGCTTCTAGGCGGCCCTGATCGAGCACGGCGCCGGTGGGGTTGTGCGGGCTCATGACAACCATCATGCGCGTGCGCGGCGTCAACAGCCGGGCCACGTCTTCGGGGTCCATGCGGAACCCGTTTTCGGCCCGCAGCGGCACGCTCACGGGCACGCCGCCCGCCAGGGTGATGCAATGGAAGTAGTTGAGCCAGGAAGGGTCCGGCACCAGCACCTCGTCGCCCTCGTCGAGGAACGCCATCATGGCCAGGAACACCGCCTCGTTGGCGCCGATGGTGGCCGCGATCTCCCCGTTCTCGTCGAACTCCAGGCCGTTCTCGGAGCGCAGCTTGCCGGCGATGGCGCGACGGATCTCCGGCACGCCGTAGTTGGAGGTGTAGTGGACCTTGCCCTCATCGAGGGCCCGGCGGGCGGCGGCCTTGATGTGCTCCGGCGTGTCGAAGTCCGGCCGGCCGATCTCCAAGTGGATCACCGGCTTGCCTTCCCCCTGCAGCTCGTCGGCCCGCAGCATCATCTTGCGGAGCCCCGAGTAGGGCACCGCCTTCATCCGTTGTGCTTCCCAATTCGCCATTGGATGCAGTGTCACATCAGGAGCTTGCCCGTTGATCCTTCCCGTGTGGCCGTTCCCCAGGGGTTGCCGTCGAGAACAACGGCGGACAGTTGTACTGCCGAAGGGCAGTATCGACCAGCCGGTGGCTGCCCACTCGCCGTCACTTCCCGGACACGTAGATGCCGGGAGCGATCACCACAGTTCTCCATCCCGTTTGCTCCGAGGTTCTCGATGGCGGGTTTCAAGCGGCAGCGGCGCCCAGGGCATCGTCCACCAGCGTCACGAACTCCCGCGCCTTGGCCACGAGCCCGGCGTGGCCCTCCCGCGCCAGGACGTCAGCCAGGAAGGCGCTGCCCAGTACGATGCCGGTCACCCCCAGGGTGGCGTACTCTGCGACGTTGTCCTTGTTGACGCCCCCCGAGACCATGA
>JAPOQB010000673.1 GCA_026710965.1 Deltaproteobacteria bacterium
GGCGTCCTCCCGGGCCATGTACTTGGCGCCGATGCCGGAATCCGCGCCCACCCGCATGTGCTGGAGATGTCCGTCGTTCAGCAACGCCAGCGGCTCTCCGTTGTGGATGCTGGTGAGCAGGATCAGACCGCAGAAGCGTCCCGGCCGGACGCAGTATTTCTCCTGCGTGATGGCGCCGTTGTACTCCTGCTCGTAGACAATGTCCGACTTCATCCGGATGGCGAAATACCCGGAGGTGGAGCCCCCTTCCATGGTGCCCCATTGGTACATCTTCTCGGGATCGGGCGTGGGCACCTGCAGATCGATGCGCGGCCGGCAGACGGCTTCCTGTTCCACCAGCTCGACATACGCCTTCTCAAGGGCCTCCATGGTGACCTCCATGGTCAGCACCTGCTTGACGTCGTCGTTGTTCAGAATCAAGGTCATGGCAACGTCCTTTATGGCGTCCTCACGGGGGCTACAGGGGCTCCCGTGCCTCGGCGCCGTCAATGGGCAGCTCGATGCCCAAACCCCTCTCACGGGCCAACTGGTAGAGCTTGCCGCCGATGGCCACGTCGGAGATCCCCACGCCGCCGCTGTTCTTGAACAGCGTGATCTGGCTCGCGTCCGTGCGTCCCGGCTTGGTGCCGTTCAGGATCTCGCCCACCTCGACGATCTTGTCCCAGGAGATGATGCCCTTCTCCAGCCGTTCCATGAAGTCTCCGGGCTGGTCCACACGGATGGTTTCGCAGGAGTTGACCCCGATGACATCCGCCCGCCGCATGCTCTCGTCGTCCAGTTCCTGACGCATCTTGGGGACGAAACCGCCGCGCTTGAGGCCGATGTTGCTGACCACGATGGAGGTCAGATGAACTCCCGGTTCCAGCCACGCGCCGTCCAGCACCGGGACGTTGGAGCTGGTGGCGGCAACCACGATGTCGACCCCCTGCACCGCCTCCTTGGCGCTGTCCACCGGGCGGATGTCTATCCCGGTGAGGTCTCCCATCTCGTCCGCGAATTCCTTCCGATGCGCCGGGTTCGGGCTGAATACCTTGACGCCGGTCAGATCCCGGATCTCCTTCAGCGCCAGCAGGTGGTACTTGGCCTGGTTCTGGGAACCCAGCATGCCGACGGTGGTGGCGTCGGCTCTCGCCATGACGTCGGTGCCCACCGCGCTGTTGGCCGCTGTACGCAGCGCGGACACCCCGCTCAGCGACAGCTCCCGCGGTCTCGGCTCGCCGATAATGATGCAGCGCAGTTCGCCGGTCTCGGAGTCGAACAACACCTGCGTCGGCCGCCCGCGGACGGGAAAGGCCTCGATGGAATGCTCGCCACGGACCGGATTCTTGGTCCATTCGCAGTGGGTCATGAGGCCGGTGACGCCGACCTCCGGCAACCCCCCCTGGTGCACGCTGACGCGCACGTTGGAGGGCATGTGGGTGCGGTGCCGCACCATGCTGATGTCGGGGTTTTGCTCCCACTGGGCGAAGCCTTCCCGGACCAGCCCGATGGCATCCTTCATGGTGATGAGTCCGTCGATGTCTTCCGGTTGCAGTACCAGGATCATAGTGACAACCCTTTCCGTTGTGACAGCCCTTCCAGGCCGCCGTTCCGAAGCTCGTGTATCAGCGGCAGGTCCCCCTCGAGAAAGTCCAACCCTTCGAGCTCATGGGCGGACACCCAGGCGATGCGCCGGAACACCCGGTTTCGCGGCTCCCCGCCGTAGGCTCGCACCTCGAAGAACGCCAGCTCCACCCGGGTTCCGTCGTCATAGGCGTGAGCGTGCCGGAACACCTCCCAGGCACTCTCCACGGTGACGTCCAGCTCCTCCCTGAGCTCCCGGCGGAGGGCCGTGCCCGCATCCTCCCCGGGTTCGATCTTGCCGCCCGGGAACTCCCACTTGCAGGGGAACGCGCCGTCGCCGCGACGCTGGCAGACCAGGAACCGCTCCCCCCTCGACAGTATCCCGGCCACCACTTTCAGTGTTCCGCCCCCCAGAGGTCCCCATTCAACCGGCGGGCGCCTGGGACGGGCTCGTCGCCGGCGGCGAGTCGTTCTTCTTGGGGCGGCTCAGCTTGCCGGTGACGTTGTCCCTGATCCACTTTGCATCCCACCACTCCAGGGGCAACACAGCCACGCCCTGGATATAGACGCCGTAGTGCAAGTGGTCACCGATGGCAAGACCGGTCTCGCCGGTACGGCCGATTCTCGCTCCCTTCTTGACGCTGTCCCCCTGCGCCACCGCCACGGAACTCAGATGGGAGTACAGGCTGCAAAGCCCGAAACCGTGATCGATTATCACGGTATTGCCGTAGATGCCCAGCGCTCCGGCATAGCTCACGGTGCCGCTGTTGGCCGCGGCCACCGGATAACGCCGGGTCACCGCCAGGTCGTAGCCAAGGTGGCGCGCCTCATCGATTTTCTCTTCCCGATAGTAGTAGGAACGCCGATCGGCGAAGTTCGCCTGAACCGCCGAGTTGGGAAGCTGGGTGAAACGGCCGGTCCACAGTTTCATTGGCACGGAACTCTGACAGGTCTTCCGGATGTTGTCTTCGTTCGCCTGCCGGAGTTGATCGTTGACCTTGAGGAACTGCTCCTGGGGACTTCCCCCGTACCCGCCGGCCTCGGTCAGCAAGGGGCCGATCTTGTCGCGAATGAAGCTGTCGGACACCTCCACCTTGACCGACCGGTACCTGAGCGGCCTCACGTTGTACACAAGCGGGGCATGCCGCGTGTTGCCGGCATGATCCTCCGCCACGATCATCGCCCTTTCACTGGGAGGAACATCGTAAGGATGGGAGAAAAACGCCAGGTGGACGTCGCCGTCCGCCGCCGAGTTCCGGTAGGCGGGAAAGAAATAGTCGGCGATCTTGATGCCGCTTCGGGCTGTATCCGGAGAGACCTTGTAGGTCACCAGGCCGCTGCCGCCCTGGGTGACGTAACGATCATCCGCGATGACCTCCAACGAGGGAGGCCGGAA
>JAPOQB010000576.1 GCA_026710965.1 Deltaproteobacteria bacterium
CGCCAGTTCCAGGTATCGCGGCCTACCATACGCGAGGCGTTGAAGCGTCTGGCCGCGCAGAGCTTGATCCGGTCGCGGCGCGGCGCGACCGGCGGTTCCTTCATCAACCGGCCGAGCCGTGAGGAGGTCAGTTCCAACCTGACCACCGCCACCGCCCTCCTGGTGAGCCTGGGCGAATTCAAGATCCCGGAGATACTGGAAGCGCGCCAGGAGTTGGAGTTGTTGTGCGTCCGTCAGGCCGTGGCTCGATCCAACCAGCCGGAACTCCACGCCATGGCCCGAGAGGTCGAAGTGCAGCAACAGGAATCGATCTCGGACGAGGACTTCTGCGCGTCGGATGTACGCTTTCATCGCGCCATAGCCGACGCCACCCACAACTCGGTCTTGAAGTTCGTCATGTTCACCGTGATCGAGGCCCTGCAGCCGATCGAGAACATGGCGGTCTACCGGGTGCGTGAGCGCAAGGTCATCGCCCGGCAGCACGAGGAGATCCTGGCCGCGTTGCGAGCCAAGGATGTGGAGGCGGCGTCAGAAACGGTCCGGGAGCAGACCGCATACCTTAGAGAACGATTCGACGCCGCACAGGAAATGCGAGAATCCCGCCCCAGATTCAAGTCCTCCGAGCCAGCCTGACCCCATCTTTCATGGAACGGGTCCGGACCCGTCGCGGAACTTCCGGGGCATCTCGTATCAAGCCGCCCGTCGCTCGCACCCGGCGGACTACACGTTCACCCGCTTCATGTCCCGCGTCCGGTTGCCGGCGGCGGCCCCGTAGGGGAGGATGGCGTCCAGCCGGCCGAGGTCCTCATCCGTCAGGTCGACTTCGGCGGCCTTGACGTTCTCCTCCAGGTGGGTGCGGCTCTTGCTGCTGGGGATGGGAATGATATCCGGCCCCTGGGCCATGAGCCATGCCAGGGCGAGTTGGGTGGTGGTGATGCCCTTCTCCTTGGCAACGGCGTCCACTTGGGCCAGCAGCTCCAGGTTGCGCTCGATGTTGCCCGGTTGGAGGCGGGGCTGATTGCGGCGGCCGTCGCGTTCGCCAAGCTCGTCCAGGCTGCGGACGGCGCCGGCGAAGAAGCCCCGGCCCAGGGGCGAGTAGGCCATGAGGCCCATGCCGAACTCGCGGCAGGCCTCGATGTTGCCCTGCTCGGGGTCCCGGGACCAGAGCGAATATTCGATCTGGAGCGAGACGATGGGGTGGACCTTCCGGGCCCGGCGGATGGAGTCGGCGCTGGCCTCGGAGAGGCCGATGTAACGTGCCTTCCCCTGCTCCACCAGGCGGGCCATGCCGCCCACCGACTCTTCCACCGGAACCGCGGGGTCGATGCGGGACATGCAGTAGATGTCCAGGCAGTCGATGCCCAGCCGCTGGAGGCTCTCCTCGCAGGTCTGGACGAGATAATCGGGCGAGCTGCCGCCGTCCAAGCCGGTGCCGTCGGCGGCCCGCGGGCTGCCCGACTTGGAGTGGATCACCACCTGGTCGCGCCGGCCCTTGATGGCCTTGCCGATGAGCTCGTGGTTGTGGCCGTTGCCGTAGCTGGCGGAGGTGTCAAGGAAGTTGATGCCGAGCTCGAAGGCCCGGTGCAGGGTGGCGATGGACTCATCGTCGTTGCCGGCGCCGTACATGCCCGACATGCTCAGGCAGCCGAGCCCCATGGGCGACACCTTGCAGTCGGTGGTTGCGAATTGGCGGTATTCCATGTGCGTTTCTCCTCGTTGGCGGCCTTGATCCCGCCTGACGGCGGCGCTCCTGTAGTCAGATGGCGTCCTTCGACTTCGCGCCGCTGCCGCGGCGCTACGCTCAGGACGAACGGTTGTGTGGGCCATTCTCCGTTCGTCCCGAGCATGTCAAGGGCCTTGCGGCCCAGGGTCCATGGCAGTAACTGCCCAAATTTGTGCAGTTACTTGGAGGCTTCGTCGAAGGGCTCAGGACGAACGGTATGGACGCCCTTCCTTTCACCCGTTCGTCCTGAGCGTAGCGCCGCGTCAGCGGCGCGAAGTCGAAGGACGCCGATGTCCCAGGCTAAGCCATTACTACGTCTTTGGGCGCACCACCAGGAACTGTCCCATCATCCCGTTATCTTCATGTTCCATGATGTGGCAGTGGTACATGTAGGGCGTTTCCGTATCGGCATATCGATCGAAGGGCATGATGATCCGGACGATGTCACCGGCAGGCACCAGGACCGTGTCCTTCCAGCCGAGCTCGGCGCCGGTGGGTGCTTGGCCGTTGCGGTCGAGAATCTGGAACTGCACCAAGTGGATGTGGAAAGGGTGAGCCTGACCCCCGCGATTGTCCACTTCCCAGATCTCGATGTCTCCCAGCCGCACCACCTCATCAATTCTCTCCATGTCCATGATCTTGCCGTTGATCGGCGGCCCCGGACCCGGTCCGCCTCCAGCAAACCGTCCTCCCTGTGCGCCCTGGATCGGCCCTCCCAAGACCATCGGTCGGGTTTTCGCGGCTTGTGAGGCATCGATGCGGGAGATGGTGTTGAGGTGCTCCGGCAGTGCGTGGGATGCGCGCTTTGCCGGCAGGGGAACGATCTTCAACAACTCCAGGTGCCCGGTGCCGATGCCCCCGAAAAACGCCTCGACGGTTTCCAGCAATCCGGCTTCCGGGTAGCTCTTCAACACCGCCTCTGCGCCATCGCTGAAGTCCACCAGGATCTCGGCGCGTTCCCCGGGAGCGAGGGTCACGCGGTTGGTCTGGAGAGGGGTCTCGAGGAATCCGCCGTCGGTGGCGATCTGATGAAACGCACGGTTGTCGTCAAAGCCGATGTAGTAGACGCGCGCATTGGAGCCGTTCAACAGTCGGAGGCGGATGCGACGCGACTCGACCTGGAGAAACGGACTCCAGGTTCCGTTGATCAGCATGGTGTCGCCGTAAACGGCGCCCTGGTTGATGGCGAAGCGGAACGCCCCGTCGTCGTCGAACAGCCGGTCCTGGATCACGAGCGGAATGTCGTCGACGCCGTAGGTCTTGGGCAGGTCCAGCGCCTCGCTGTTGTCGTCATCGATCCACATGAAGCCAGCGACCCCCCGGTAGGCGTGCAGCCCCGTCTTGCCGTGCGGATGGGGGTGGTACCACAGCGGAGCGGCCTGCTGATGAACCCCGAAGCTGGCAGTCCAGGTTTCTCCGGGCTGGATTTTCTGATGCGGCGTGCCGTCCATGCGGGCCGGGACGTGCGCTCCGTGCCAGTGCATGGTGGTCATCTCATCCAGGTTGTTCCGGACGATCAGATCGACATCCTCGCCTTGACGCAATCGCACCGTCGGTCCCAGATACGGACCGTTAACGCCCGCCGTCGGAGTTCGCTTGCCCGGCAGGAACTCCCGGCTCCCCTCGTCAACGGTCAGGTGGAACTGCCTGCGGCCGTCCACGACGGTGCCCAACGACTGCTCGGGGATCAGCAGCTTGTTCTCGAATGCCAACCCGGCGTTCGTGACCCGGATGAACGTAAACCAGTAGACCGTCGCGCCCGCCAACAAGACGATAATCAACAACCCCAGGGCGGCCCGCTTCATGTACAAGATCCTCCACCGGTCGGGTGTATGCTGCGTATTCTTATTGGACTGCAGGGCGTTCCCGAACGAAAAAGGCCGTGAGATTGGTTCTCACGACCTTTTGCCATAAGGGTTGCAGCCGATCCCGTTACGTCCGGCAGGCCCCCAGCTCGGCGTAGTTGTGGAGGCCGAGCTGGCGCTTGCCCGATTCCAGGTCGAGCATCATTTGCAGCAGGTTGTCGCAAAGCGGGGTGGACAGGCCGAGCCGGGCGCTCTCGCGGACCACGTGGCCCAGGGTGAAGGCCACCTCGAGCTTGCTCCCCGTCAGCAGTTGCCGCAGCGGACCCTTGAGGTCGTCGGACCTCCAGGACTCGGCATAGCCGTTCACGATGGCCGTGCGCGCTTCCGCGGGTTTGTCGGGATGCAAGTCCGGCGGGTTATACTCTCTCAATGGAATAAACCGGGCGCCGGCGGCCGTGCCCACGGCAACCACCTCCCCCAGAAAATCCGCCAGCAGCAGCCTGTCTTCAGGGCTGGCGCAGCTTTCCACCATGGACGTGTTCGCCAGCGAACCGTAGTAACCGTAGCAGGTGTAGGTGAGCTTGCTCCACAGCACGCCGATGATGTTGTCGGTGATCTCGCTGGGGATCACGGCATCGAGCATGGCGTTGAGCTCTTCCAGCCGCGGCGTCGTGCGGCCGTGGGAATGACCGACGTAGAGGTGGCCGCGCGTGGTGGTGTGCACGTGTCCGGGGGCCACCCGCCGGCTGCCCATGCGGATGCCCATGCCCACGGAGCGGTCCGCGCCTACCGCCTCTTCCAGCAGCGGCACGTTGATGCCGTTCTGCATCGACACCACCAGGGCGCCGTCGCTCAAATGCGGCAGCGCCGTGGCCAGCGTATCGCTGGTGTAGTTGCAGCGGACGGCGACGAAGGCCGCGTCGAAGGTGCCTTCGATCTCGTCCGGGAAGACGATGGGGACGCTTACGTTGAACGGGCCGTCGGGCACGTCCACCTGAAGCCCGTGGTCGCGGATGGCGGCAACGTGCTCCCGGTCCACGTCGACGAAGGTCAGGTCATGCCCCGCCCGGGCCAAACGTCCGCCGATGATGCCGCCGATGGGGCCGGTGCCCATGACGATTGCGCGCATGAAATCTCCTTGTAATCAGTGGGTTAGCTTTTTGGAGACCTGTACAAGGTCTGACCCATTCTGGGAAATGCTACCGCCGAGCAAGATGGCGCCCTTCGACTTCGCGCCGCTGGCGCGGCGCTACGCTCAGGACGAACGGGTGAAAAGAACATGATCCATACCGTTCGTCCTGAGCCCTTCGACAGCCTCAGGACAGGCCAGGGACAAAGAGTCGAAGGGCGCCCACATCCGTTCGTCCTGAGCGTAGCGTAGCGAAGTCGAAGGGCGCCATCTCCGCCTGCCTAGTTGAAGTAGATGACCCCCTTGACGATCTCGTATTTCGCCATGGCCTGCAGCGCCTCGTTCACTTGGTCCAGCTTGTACTCGGCCGAGATCATCTCCTCGAACGGGAAGGAGTCTTTGCGCGAGGAGAGGAAGTCGATGGCCTGGAGCCAGTGGCGCGGCTCGCCGGGGCGGATGGTGTGCAGGATCATCTCCTGGGGCAGGTTCCGGGCGCCGCTGTCGGGCTTTGCGCCCGGGCCGGCGTTGGCGGAGGGGGCGCCGCCGCGC
>JAPOQB010000147.1 GCA_026710965.1 Deltaproteobacteria bacterium
CTGCTCCTGGGCTGGACCCTGGGCACCGTTACCGGGCTCCTGGTGGGCTTCGCCGCCGGACTGTTTTCTCTTGCCCGGGCGGGCATCGTCCCGGTCGTGGCCGCCATCTTTCCGATTCCGAAGATTGCGCTGCTGCCCCTTTTCATCATCTGGTTCGGCATCGGCGAGGAATCAAAGGTGGCCACCATCTTCTTCGGCACGTTCTTTCCCACCGTCATCTCGATCTACGGCGGCGTCGACAACGTGGACCGCACCCTGATCCGCATGGGGCAGTCGTTCGACCTCACGTGGTTCTCCATCGTGCGCAAGATCATCCTGCCCGGCGCCATGCCGGCGATCCTGTCGGGCTTCCGCATATCCACGTCCATCGCCATCATTCTGCTGGTGGCCGCCGAGATGATCGGCGCCGAGTTCGGCGTGGGCGCCTACATCCTGCTGGCCGGCAACCTCATGGCCACCGACGAACTCATAGCCGGCGCCGCGCTGCTGTCCATCATGGGCCTGACCGTGAGCTGGCTTATCGGCAAGGCGGAGAAGACCATACTGCGGTGGCGCTAGCGCCCTTCGACAAGCCCGTCCTGAGTCATTTCGAAAATGCTCGGCCCAAGCCGGGAATGAGTCCACCACCGTTCGTCCTGAGCCCTTCGACAAGGCTCAGGACAGGCGTAGCGGAGCGCCGGCGGAGCGAAGTCGAAGGACGCAAGCATCGGGCAGACTCCCGGGGGCCGCGACCGCGCGCCGGAAGGGCCTCGTCTCGCTTGACAGCCTTCCGGCGACGGCCTACCATTCGCTTGTCCTCTCCAGGACCGGCGCCGAAACTCGGGAAAGGCCGCTCACAATCGCGGAGGAGAAAAAATGGCTAAGCAAGGCTTCAAGGCAATGGATTCCGACATGCACGTGTTCGAGCCCCACGACCTGTGGGACCGCTACATCGATCCGGAGTTCAAGGACCGCGCGCCCAAGGGCCTGCAACGGGATTTCCGGGACCTCGGCGTCGAGGTCGAAGGGAAGATCCTGCCGATCCCGCGGCGGCCGGAAAACTCGGGCCTCCGGGACTACCGCCTGAGCACCCTCAAGGAGAAATACGCCGACGTGGCCGCGCGCGACTTCGACGGCGTCAGCCAGGTCATGGCCATGGACAAGGAAGGCCTCGACATGGCGTTCCTGTTTCCCACCCGCGGACTCTTCGTCCTCGGCATCGACGGCCTCGACCCGGATCTGGCCGCGGCCATCTCCCGCGCCTACAACGACTGGCTCTACGACTTCTCGCAGGCCGCGCCCGAACGCATGGTCTGCGTCGCCATGGTGCCGCCCCAGAACGTCGAGGCGGCGGTGGCCGAGACCAAGCGCACGGTGAACGAAAAGGGCTTCCGGGGCGTCTTCATGCGCCCCAACCAGACCAACGGACTGTGCTGGAGCGACCCCTACTACGATCCCCTGTGGGAGGTGTGTCAGGACCTGAACGTGCCGGTGGGTTTCCACGAAGCGGGGCGCGTCTATCAGCCCCAGCCGGCCATCTCCCAGTTCATCCCGTCCTTCTCCATGTTCAACACCCTGAGCTTTCCGCTGGCCAACATGTTCGCGTGCGCGGACATGATCTACGGCGGCGTCATGGAACGCTTTCCCAAGCTGCGCGTGGCCTTCCTGGAAGGCAACTGCTCCTGGCTCCCGTGGCTCCTGTACCGCATGGGCGACTACATGGAATCGGTGGGCAAGGCCGAGTACCCGGACCTCAAGCTCGAGCCGCTGGAGTATTTTCAGCGCCCGTGCTTCGGTGCGGTCGAATGCGACGAGATCACCGCCAAGCACATTCCGGAGTTCGGCCTGGAGGACAACGTGGTGTTCTCCACCGACTATCCGCACCTGGACGTCAAGTATCCGCACTCGCTGGATACCTTCCTGGAGATGCCCTTCTCCGACGAGTCCAAGCGGAAGTACCTCTGGGACAACTGCGCGCGGCTGTACAACATGGGTCAGTGACATCTCCAGGCGGACAGGACACCAACTCCATAACGACATTCGAGCGGCGGGGGATCGTTGAAGGCTTCTTCGGTCCCCCGTGGAGCATGGCGCACCGCGCGGCGATGTTCGCGTTCGGCGCCGCGCGCGGCATGAACACCTACCTCTACGCGCCCAAGGACGACCCCTACCACCGCGAGCGCTGGCAACTGCCCTACCCCGAACCGGAGTGGCGCGAGCTCTGCGGCCTCATTGACTCGGCCCAGGGCCACGGCATCGACTTCGTCTACGGCTTCCACCCCGGCAAGGACCTTTGCTTCACCGCCGCGGAGCCGGTGCGCGTCCTGCTCGACAAGGCGGCCCGGCTCTACGACCGGGGCGTGCGCACCTTCGCGGTGCTGTTCGACGACATTCCCGCGCGCCTGACGGATGCCGCGGACGTGAAGAAGTTCGACGGCAGCCTGGCCAAGGCCGAGTCCCTGTGGGTCGCGGCGGTGCTGGAACAACAGCCCGCGGACTGGGACGCGGAGTGGTGGTTCTGTCCCTCGTACTATACACCCGACCCGCTGCTGGCCCGGGTCTTCGGCGAGTTCGAGCCGGGGTTCCCCGAGACCGTGCGACGGTACCTGCCTGCGCCGGTGGCCTGCTTCTGGACCGGGCCCAAGGTGGTGCCGGAGAGCGTCACCGTGGACCACATGGCGGAGGTGGGTGAAAGGATGGGACACCGGCTGCTGTTCTGGGACAACTACCCGGTCAACGACCTCACCATGTCC
>JAPOQB010000578.1 GCA_026710965.1 Deltaproteobacteria bacterium
GATCGACGAGGGCAAGGTCAGCGAAGCGGTCATCGGCCAGGACCTGGCGATCTTCTCCAATATAGCCTCGGCCTCTTCCGGCATCGAACTGATGAACTGCGAGATCATCGTGCTCGGCAACTCCCCGCGCTCCACCAGCGATCTCGTCATCGACCACGCGGTGATGAAGGACGCCATCGACGCATCCGCGGTGCGGGAAGCGCTGCGCAAGGTGGGCCTCGAGGTCGACGGCGAACTGGCGGAACGCGACCAGGGCCGGCTGGTGAACATGTTCGTCAAGTGCGAGCCGGATCCGTCCGGCAACACCCGCGGCCGGCGGCACGTGGTGTTCGAGGACTCGGACATCAACTACACCCGTCACATCCGCGGCGCGGTCAACGCGGTGGTGGCCTCGGTCACCGGCGACACCATGTGCTACATCTCAGCGGGCGCCGAGCACCAGGGTCCGGCCAGCGGCGGCGTGGTGGCCGCGCTGGCGCGCAAGGCCTGACGGCACACCGCTTCACCCTCACGGAGGATCGTCATGACAGAACGCGAACCTTACGGCACCAGCAAAGGTTTCAGGCAATTGGGGCACATCGACGTTCCCGGCGGCGGACAGGTGGTGGTGCAGGGAGACTATGCCTACGTCGGGCACCTGGAACCGCCCCACGGCACGTCCATCGTGGACATTTCCGATCCCGCGAACCTCAAGGTGGTATCACACATCGAGGTCCCCGAAAGCACCCACTCGCACAAGGTCCGGGTCCACGGCGACGTCATGCTGGTGAACAACGAACGCTACGGCGTGGCGAAGAACGGCTTTCAGGGCGGACTCAAGATCTACGACGTGGCTGACAAGGCCCATCCCCGCGAGATCGGCTTCTACCGGGCCGCGGGCACCGGCGTCCACCGCTTCGATTTCGACGGCGACTACGTCTACTTCTCGCCGCAGGTGGAGGGCTACGTCGGCAACATCATGATGATCCTGGACCTGAAGGACCCGACCCGGCCCGAGGAGGTGTCGCGGTGGTGGATGCCCGGACAGTGGACCGCGGGCGGCGAAACCCCGACGTGGAAAGGCGTCCGGCACCGCTGCCACCATCCGCTCCGGCTCGGCGACCGGCTGTACACCAGCTATTGGCACGGCGGCTTCGTCATCCTCGACATATCGGATATGTCCCGGCCGCGGAGCGTCGGCGGCCTCGACTGGAGCCCGCCCTACCCCTGCCCGACCCACACGGCGCTGCCGATTCCCCAGACCATCCAGGGGCGGAGACTGCTGGTGGTCACCGACGAGGAGGTGGTGGACCGGCTGACGCCGGCGCCCAACGCCTTCATGTGGATCGTCGACATCACCGAGGAGACCCGGCCCGTGCCCATCGCCACCTTCAGGGTACCCAACGACGAGCCGTTCAACGTCGACGAATGGTTCGGCTCCCATCAGCCGCAGGAACAGGTGGACGGCAACACCATCTTCGTCACCTGGTTCGCCGGCGGGCTCCGTGCCGTGGACATCAGCGATCCCTACGGTCCCCGGGAGATCGGCTACTACATGCCCGAACCCGGTCAGGGGGAATCCATCGTCCAGAGCAACGACGTCTTCCTCGACCGCTCCAACGGCCGGTTGTACCTGCTGGACCGCCTGGCGGGGCTCGATGTTCTCGAGTTTACCGGGTAGCGGCCGACGCCCGGTGAACGGTGCTTGACAAGCTTTCCGCGTTGCGAGTAACGTCGTGCGCTCTTACCGGATCTACTGGGATGCAGCGAGGAGGTATCGCCATGAAGCGTTCAAGGGTTTTCGTGCCAGGATTGATACTGGGCGTATTGCTGGGGTTCTCGGGCTGGAGTTCGGCCGTGGCCGAAACCATTACGTTGAAGCTGGCCACCTATGACCCGAAGACGGCGGTCACCGTTTCCGCGATACCCAAGCTCATCAAGCTGGTGGACGAGAAGTCCAAGGGCAGGCTCAAGATCGACTGGATCGGCGGCCCGGAGATTACGCCCGGGCGGAAGCAACCCGCTGCGGTCCAGAAGGGCGTGCTGGACATGAGCGTGGCCTGGGCCTACGTGCTTCATGTCAAGGCGGCTCAGGCGATGCATCTCTCCCGCCTCACCCCGCCCGAGGAGCGCAAGAGCGGGCTTTACGACCTGCTCGTCGAAGAGTTCGCCAAGGCCGGGTTCCGCTATCTCGGACGCACCACCACGGCAACCCCCTACGTGCTCGTTTCCACCAAGAAGGCAGAGAAGCCCGAGGATATGAAAGGCCTGGGTTTCCGGACGTCCGGGATCTACGAGCCCATCATCGAGCGAGCCGGCGGCCGCAAGGTGCGGGTGGCCAGTCCCGAGGTCTATTCCGCCCTGCAGCGGGGCCTCATCGACGTCAGGCCCGCACCCATGGGGACAGTAGTGGACGGGAAACTCTACGAGGTCCTCAAGTACTGGGTGGGGCCGGGCTTCTTCCCGTCCCAGAACACCGTGCTTTGCGTGAACCTCAAGAAGTTCAACAGCCTGCCCGCCGACCTCCAGAAGGTCCTGGTGGATGCCATGGCGGAAATTGAGGAGGGCCTCACGAGCCTCAAGACGAAAGAGTTCGAAGCCGCATGGCAGGTTGCCCAGAAGAACGGCATGGTGCGCAACGAATGGCCCAAGGACGTCACCGAGAGTTTCTACAACGACGTCATGAAGAAGTCCTGGGAACGGGTCGAGAAGGGGCTCGGCAAGGAGCTCATCGACAAGATGCGGCCGTTGATGGGAGGATGATTCCGACCCGCGCGGACATCTGACACGGGAGCATTCCCTGCGGCTGCCGGCAACGACCGGACCGCCGGGGGAATGCCTCCGCTCTCCGCTCACGCTTTCACGCAAGCTCACGCAGGGTCAGGACGCGGTGAAGGTCATCCTCACAAAACTCGGTGTCGCCTGGGACCGTTTCCTGGACGTTTCCATGGTGATCTCGGCCGCGGCGGTGGTCCTGGCCTCGCTGCTCACCCTCTCCGACATCGCCAGCCGGCAGTTCTTCGCCTCGGCCCAGGGCTGGGCCATCGAAATCTCCGAGTATTGCCTCCTCTACCTGGCCTTCTTCGGCGCCGCCTGGTTGCTGCGCGAGGACGGCCACGTGAAGGTGGAGGTGGTGGTGGAAGTGCTGGGCCCGAGGAAACAGGCGCTGCTGGGAGTGGTGACATCGGTGGTCGGGGTGCTGGTGACCGGGGTGCTGGCCTACTTCGCCACCACCACGACGTTCATGGAGTACATGGCCGGCACCAAGATGTACGAGAGTCCGCTCAAGCCGCCGCTGTATCCCCTGCTGATCCCCATCCCCGTGGGCGCGGCGTCGCTGTGCATCCAGTTCATGCGCAGGACCTGCGGCTACTATCGGCGCTGGCAAGACGCCGGCGTGGCGCCGGAGGGCGGGGAATGAGCACGCGGTTCTCCGCTCACGCCATGAGCCGGTAACGCCATGGATTGGCCGCTCCTGCTGCTGACCTTCTTCTCGGTCATCGTCGTGCTGCTGATGACCGGCCTGCCCATCGCCTTCGTGTTCATGCTGGTGACCGCCGGCGGCGCGCTCACCCTCTGGGGCGGCGGCCCCGGCATGGAGCTGGTGGTGCTCAACATGCAGACCGCGTTGTCCACGTTCACGCTGTTGGCGATCGTGGAATTCACGCTCATGGGCATGGTGATCTTCCACTCCGGCATGGGCACGACCATGCTAAGAGTGCTGGGCGACTGGCTGGGAAGCGTACCGGGACGGCTGTCCATCCTCGGCATCGCCTTCGCCACCCTGTTCGCCACCATGAGCGGCTCCTCCCTGGCCAGCTCCACGGTCATGGCCACGGTGCTCACCCCGGAGATGGAAAAGCAGGGCTACAAGAAGCCCATGAGCCTGGGTCCCATCCTGGGCGGCGGCGGCCTCGCCATGATGATCCCGCCCAGCGGCCTCGCCATCATCCTCGCCGCCATCGCCAAGATTTCCGTGGCCAAGATTCTCATCGGCGGTGCGATCCCGGGGCTCATGCTGGCGGCCCTCTACATGATCTACATCGTCACCCGGGCGGCGATCCAGAAGGACCTGGCTCCCGCGTACGCGGTGGAACGGCCGCCGATGGCGCGCCGCGTGGTGGATACCCTGCTGTACGTCGTGCCGCTGAGCCTGATCGTCTTCCTCACCCTGGGCCTGATCTTTCTTGGCGTGGCGACCCCGTCCCAGTCGGCGGTCACCGGCGCCCTGGGCGCGTTCATCCTCGCCGGCCTCTACGGCAAGCTCGACTGGAACCTGGTGCTGGTGTCGTTGCGCGGCACGGTCCGGGTGTCCACCATGATCCTGATGATCTTCGCCTCCTCCGCCACCTTCAGCCAGATCATGGCCTTCGCGGGCATCACCCGTGGGCTCAGCGGCTTCGTCGCCGGCCTCGACGTGGCCCCCATCCTGATCATCATCGGCATGATGATCGTCGTGTTCATCCTGGGGATGATTATGGAAGTGGTGACCATCTTCATGGTCACCATCCCGATCTTCATGCCGGTAGTGACGGCCCTGGGCTACGACCCCGTGTGGTTCCTGAACGCCGAGATGGCCTTGACCAGCCCGCCTTTCGGCACCAGCCTATTCGCGGTCAAGGCCGCGGCGCCGCCCGACACCACCATGCGCGACGTCTACGTCTCCGCGCTGCCGTTCCTGGCCTGCGACCTGGTGGTGCTGGTCCTGCTCATCGCCTTCCCGGCGATTGCGTTGTGGCTGCCGAATCTCTTGTGAGCGGGCGCGGATCGGGTGAAAACGCAGTTTCTCAGGCGTGTCGGCGGATGGCTTTCATAGCAAATATGCGATACAGTGACGGAACATGGAATGGACCGTCGAATCCCTGAACGAAACCGTGGAGGCGGAGCTGCGCGCATTGCCCACGGGGAGATATCGCCATGACCAAGGTATCGGAGTTGCATCGGGAATGGAGCAAGGACCCGGAGTACCGGGAAGCCTATGATCGTCTTGAGCCGGAATTCGCGTTGTCGCGCATGCTGATCGAGGCCCGCACGCGTGCCGCACTGACGCAGGCGGAGTTGGCCGAACGCATGGAGACGAC
>JAPOQB010000377.1 GCA_026710965.1 Deltaproteobacteria bacterium
GCCGCTGGGCCGCTGGGCCGCTGGGCCGCTGGGCCGCTGGGCCGCTGGGCCGCTGGGCCGCTGGGCCGCTGGGCCGCTGGGAGTGTAGGGGCCTGACACGACCGTGTCAAGCTCAGGGGCATCGACGGGGCAAGATCGCCCGGGCCTGAGGGCGGAACCGCCTCAGGAGCCGTTCCCGATACCCGGTCCGCGCTGGCGGACCACACGCTTCTTCCAGAAACTCCAGTCATGGCGCCCTCCCGGACGGTCGCAGTGGGACACGGACGTTGGCTTGTTCCTCGTTGCATTCTCGAACCGGTCCCCGAAAGCATAAGCAACGTACCGTCGCTCTCATAACATGACAGTGTATATTGACCGTGTTAACAATGATGAGTTGCATACTATTCGCGTGTTCGCCTCGGCTGTGACAAAATCGCCAAATCGGCGTTCCAAGGGGGTCGGCGGCACGGCAGGTGGTTTCGCGCGCCGTTCTGCACGAGGCAATAGACGGCGCACGGGCCCTCGCCGGGGCCGGCTGCGGCGTCATTGCCACCGTTGACGAGCCGGGGCGGGACCACGACTTCGCCGCCTCCGGCTTCACTGAGGAAGAATTGCCGCAACTGCCCGGGGTCCGGTCCGTTCCGCGGACTGCACGGTGGAGTCGGTGGTGGTGACCTTGCAGGACCTTGCGCTGCTGGAGGAACTGGCGCGGCTGAACATCGTGAGTCACGGGTGGCCCGCTGCCTGCCGGCCGCGGACCGCTGGCGCGGTTGACCTACACCTCGCGCTTCAGCGAACCGCTCGATCGGATCGACGAGTTCATCGCCGTGAACTCGTTCCGAGCTTCGCGCCGCCGAGGCCGGGGGAAACCCGATCAAGACCGCCCGGGGATGCGGCCGTCGAGGTGACGGAACGCTGAGAACCGATCCAGCCTCGGTAGAGGCCACCGAACGCTTGGCCAGCCTATCGTCGACGCGACGAAGCCCGCGTCATCCACAAGGCCGGCCGCAGATCTGCCGACGCCGTTCCCTCGCCCGGCCCGCGTGTAGAAGTTCACGTTTCGGCGCGGACGTCGGGCAGCCCCACCGCACGTCCCTGTTCCGACAGCCCGATTGCCCCGCCCGCCCGTTCACGCAGACGCCCTTCCCCCGCCGCCGCCGAGAATGTCCGCCACCCGCGCCGACGACGCCTTGATCGAATCCCGCGCCAGGTGCGCGTACCGCGACGTCGTGTCGATCTTGTTGTGGCCCAGAAGCTTCCCGATCATCGACAGGCTCTCCCCCAAGGCCAAAGCCCTGCTGGCGAAGCTGTGCCGCAGGTCGTGAAGCCGCACCTCCGGGAGCTCCGCCTCCTCCCGCACACGCTCCCAGTAGTGGTTCAGGTCCGACAGATGACGGCCCCGCTTCGTGCCCGGGATCACCCACGGATTGCCCCCGATCCGTGGCAACTCCCCGAGCACCCGCGCCGCCGCGAGCGACAGCGGAACCAGCCGCGCCCCGCTCTTCGAGTCCCGCAGCCGAAGCTCCCCGGCCTCCAGATCCACCTCGATCCATTGAAGCTCCACGATCTCGTTCCGCCGGCACCCCGTCAGCATCCGCAGACGCATCGCCGCCGCCGGATAAACAGGCAACCGCCCCTCCGCCTCCATCCCGCTCAACACCTCCCCCAATCGCTGAAACTCCGCGTCCGTCAGAAACCGCTCGCGTTTCCGCTCCCGGTACTTCCGCACGAACCCGCACGGATTCCCCCCGTCCGAAGCTTCCACTCCTCCGCCAGATTGAACAGCTTCATCCCGATCTCCAGCGCGCGGTTCGCCTGATACGGAATCTCCCGAAGCTCCAGGTGCAGTTCCGCTATGTGTGCTCCCGCTCCACTTCCTCCACCGCCATTTGCCCGTACGCCGGCACGATGAAACGCTCCACCACGCTCAGTCCGCCGTCAGAACCCCATGCCGCCCCAGCGTCACACGCTTCGACTTACCCCGGTGACGCGTCTGCACCACGTACACCTTCAACCCCGACGGGTATACCCTTACCCCGAACCCGGTGAGCTCGCGGTCCCAGCAGATAGTATCCTTCTCCACCTTGAGCGACTCGAAGGTCTGTAGCACCTGGCTCCGATCCATGCCGCGAACATGCCTTACGCCCACGGATCAAGGCTCCATGTAGCTTGGTTCTACGGGGCGGGAGTAGTGTTTCCGATACGGAGGCGCCCGGATATCGCCCCACCTGACACATGGATGCTTCGCTCCGGCCCGTCCCGGTGATCCGCCGGCCGCCGCCACGGAAGAGACTGCCATGGCCGGACGCAGCATCTGTCCCGTGAACGAGGCCGGCATCAACCGATATCCCAACGCGCCGGCACCGCTGCCCGCATGACGCTCACCGTGCAGGTTTCGGACGGCGCCGAGCCTGGCGAACGTCAAACGACTGCACGGAAAATCCGCCAGCCGGCCGACCGTTGCGGTCGAGTCGCCTGCCGTGCTCTGTTTGCCTGGAAAGACCCTGGCGCCGAGGAGCAACGCATCATGACCGACAACACGACCCCCAGC
>JAPOQB010000463.1 GCA_026710965.1 Deltaproteobacteria bacterium
CGCCTTTGTCGCTCAGGAGGTGGGAGGCGATCGCGTCAAGGTGGATGTGCTGGTGCCGCCGGGCGCGAGCCCGCACACGTTCGAACCGGTACCGAGCGACATGGTCAAGCTGCAACGCGCCCGCCTGTTTCTTCGGGTCGGCGCGGGTCTGGACGCATGGTCCGACAAGCTTCGGGGCGCGGCTCCCGCCGGACTTGAGACGCTGACCCTGATCGGCGTCCCGGGAATGAAGCCCCTCGAGGGCGGTCATGATCACGATCAAGGGATGAAGCCCGCGGAGAAGCACGACGACCACGGTCATGAAGAGAAGCATGCAATGAAAAAGGACGACCATGGGCATGAAGAGAAGCATGCAATGAAGAAGGACGACCACGGCCGTGAAGAGAAGCATGCGGAGAAGCACGCCGACCACGCCGAGGAGCCCGGAGAGGGAATGAATCCCCACTTCTGGCTGGACCCGATACGGGTCAGGGATGCGGTGGTTCCCGTGATCGTCGAACATCTCGTTGAAGCGGACCCGGCGGGCAAGGACTACTATGAGAAGCGCGGCAAGGACTTCCACCAGCGATTGACGGCGCTGGATATTCAGATCCGGCGGGAGCTTGCCAAGGCGAAGGGCCGGAAGTTCGTTGCGTTTCACGGCGCCTGGCCCTATTTCTCCGAGCGGTACAACGTCGAGGAAGTCGCGGTGGTCCAGGAGTTCGCGGGCGAGGAACCCACCCCCAAGGAGGTGGCCGCGCTGGTGCAAGGTGCGCGTGCGGCAGAGATACGGAGCATCCTGGTGGAGCCGCAGCTCAGCCCGCGCGTGGCACAGACCATCGCGAACGAGTTCGGCGGCGGGACGGTGATGGTGGACCCGGTAGGAGACCCCGGCGATCCGGCGCGTTCCACCTACGAAAAACTGATGCTGTTCAACGCCCGCGCCTTCGCGCAGGCGTTGGGGGGACAGAATTGACCGAACGCAACGACGGAGTCGTGGTAGGGCTGAACGGCGTGTCGGTGGAGTTGGGGGGGCACAGCGTCCTGCACGACATCAACTTCGACGTGCACGAGGGCGGGTTCGTGGGCATCGTGGGCCCCAACGGGGCGGGCAAGACCACGCTGCTGCGCACGATCCTCGGCCTCGTGCCGGTCGTGAGCGGCAGGGTGGAGGTGTTCGGCCTCCCGCCGGGCCGGAACGGCTCTCACGCCATCGGCTACGTACCGCAGCGCCAGAGCGTTGCCGACAACTTCCCGGCCACCGTCGGCGACGTGGTGATGATGGGGCGGCTGCGGCACCTCGGGCTCATGAGGTTCCCCGGGCGGAAGGACTGGCAGCGGGTGGATGACAGCCTGTCCCTCGTGGGCATGCTGGACCGCAAGGACCGGGCGGTGGGGCGGTTGTCCGGCGGCGAGCAGCGCCGCGCCATGCTGGCCCAGGCGCTGTGCGCCAGCACGCGCCTGCTGGTGCTCGACGAGCCCACGGTGGGCCTCGACCTTCCCGCCGAGCATGAGTTCTACGCACTGCTGCGGAAGCTCATACGCGATCTGACGCTGACCATCGTGGCGGTATCGCACGATCTCGTGGCCCTGGCCGGCGAGACCGACGAGCTGATCTGTATCAACCACCGCATGCACATCCACGGCAACGCCGAGGATGTGATCCACAGCCACGCCATCCGCGAGGCCTACTGTTGCGAGTTCGACTTCCTGGCCGGCGAGATTGCCCATCACGAGGGCCACGACCACGTTGAGTCGTGACCGGCGCTTCCTTCGCGGGTTGAACGTCGTCCGATAGCCCCCCTCATGTTCGATTTTGCCTTCATGCAGCGCGCCCTGGCGGCGGCGGTCCTGGTTGGCCTGCTGTGCGGGATACTGGGTTTTTTCGTGGTCTTGCGGCGGCTGGCGTTCATCGGCGTGGGCATTTCCCATTCGGCCATCGGGGGCGTTGCCATCGGCATCCTGGCGGGCTGGAACCCGCTCCTCACGGGCGCCTTTTTTGCCGTCGCCGTGGCCCTGGGCATTGCGCTGGTCAGTCAGAGCGACCGCATCAGCGAGGACACCGTCATCGGCGTGTTCTTCTCGGGGTCCATGGCGCTGGGGATCGTGCTCTTCAGCATGAAGAGCGGCTATCAGCAGGATCTCTTCAGCTACCTCTTCGGCAACGTGCTGGCCATCTCCACCGGGGAGCTCGTTGCCCTTGCCTGCGCGAGCGCGGCGATCATGGCGGGCATCGTGCTGACCTTCAAGGAGCATCTGCTGATCGCCTTCGACGAGGAAGTGGCCTCGGCCTACGGCCACAAGGTCGTCGCGCTCAACGTGCTGTTGCTGGTATTGCTGGCCCTGACCGTGGTCATCGGGGTGCGGCTGGTGGGCCTGCTGCTGATCCAGGCCCTGTTGGTGGTGCCGGCGGCCGTCGCGGCGCTGTGCGTGATGAATTTTCGCTGGCAGGTCCTGCTGTCGGCGCTGGTCGGGTCCGTCTCCGGCGTCGCGGGTCTGGTCCTGGCGTATCAACTGGACATCGCCGCCGGCGGAGCCATCGTGCTGGTGGCCGTCGCTCTCTTCTTCATGACGCTGTTGGCACGCCTGTTGAGCAGGGGTGACTAGTGTGGTGTCTGGTTAATTCGCATCATAATCTGCGGGTCTTTTTCGCTCCGCGCATCCTGAGCGTAGCGAAGCGAAGTCGAAGGGCGGCTGCGTTGCTCTTCCTCGCGTGGTGCCCGCCCCTACAAGTCATCGCGCCTTGCTGACAACGAAAAATCCTGTGCATCTTTGTCAACATTTACGTGGGACACGACACTAGCGAGTCGACGGGCGGCCGTGCCGGCGGCCCATCCGCGTCACCACGAACAGCGCCAGCGCCGCGGTCACGATGGAGGGGCCCGAGGGCGTATCCAGCGTTGCCGAGGCCAGCAGTCCGCCGGCGATGGCGAGAATACCCGCCACGGCCGTGCCGGCGGCCATTTTCTCGGGGCTTGACGCGAAGCGCCGGACCGTGGCGGGCGGTATCACCAGCAAGGCTACGACCAGCAGGATTCCGACGATCTTCACCGCCACCGATATGAGCGCCGCCACCAGGATGCCGAACACCAGCCGCGCGCGTTCCGGCCG
This sequence comes from Deltaproteobacteria bacterium, assembly GCA_026710965.1. Lineage (GTDB taxonomy): Bacteria > Desulfobacterota > Binatia > UBA9968 > JAJDTQ01 > JAJDTQ01. The sequence goes on from JAPOQB010000463.1 coordinate 3,091, forward strand.
CAGTCCCGCGACCGTGGCGAGATCGAGGCTGACGGTGGCCGCCAGGAGCGGGCGCCAGATCCACCACAACACCGCCAGGACGGCGGCGCCGCCCGCCCAGATGACGATGAGATCCGTTCGGGTCACGGCGAGGATGTCGCCGAAGAGCAGCGCGTGCAGATCGACTCGCATGTGCGGGAAGAAGGCCAGGACCACCAGGCCCAGCGATAGCCCTCCATGGGCGAGCAGGCCGAGGATGGTGTCGGTGGGCAGGGTGTCGCTCCGTTCCAGGAAGAACATGATCAGCACCACCGCGGAAGCCGTGGCGAAGATCCCGATGGCCAGGTCGATGTCGGCGACGATGGCCACCGCGACGCCCAGCAGCGCCGAGTGGGCGATGGTCTCGCCGAAGTAGGCGAGTCGCCGCCACACCACGAAACACCCGGTCGGCCCGGTCACCAGCGCCAGCCCGACACCGGCCAGCAGCGCGCGCGTGAAGAAGTCGTCCAGCATCGCTCAGTCCGACGGGGTGTTCATGCCCTGGAAGCCCCGGATGCCGAAAGGCGGATCGTCGTGCTCGTGGGGGACCAGGACCACCAGGTCGTCGCCCGTGTCCATGGCCCTCTTGAGGTCGTGAGAGATGGTCAGGACGCCGCAACCCAGGTCCTGGCGAATCCCTTCGATCAATTCATGCACAACGTCCGTTCCGGTGGCATCGACGCCCTGTTCCGGTTCGTCGAGGACCAGCAGGTCGGGCCGGTGAATCAGCGCCCGGGCCAACATCAGCCGTTGGAACTCGCCCCCGGACAGGGTCGTGACCGGCGGGTCGCCGAGCCGTTCGAGGCCCACCGCCGCGAGGGCGGAGTCGATCCTGTCGGCGGCGAAACGGCCGGTCAGCGTCATCAGACGGCGCACGGTCATGGGCAGGGTCGCGGTCACCTGGAGTCTTTGCGGGACGTAGCCGACTTCCAGCGAGGGCGCCCGCGTTACTTGTCCCTCGTCGACGTCGATCAACCCCAGGATGGCCTTGACGCAGGTGGACTTGCCGGCGCCGTTGGCGCCGATGAGGTAGACCAGCTCGCCGCGCGTGACCTTGAGGTCCACGTGGCGGATGATCCAGCGCTCGCCCCGCCGCACGCCGATGTCGCGGGCGTCGACGAGCAGGCCGGAAGCGGCGGGCCCTGTGCTTGAATTATCCATCACCGGTGCGTGATAGCGCGGGGAAACGGTTTGCGCTTGATCGTTTGGGGCACTCGGGGTAGTTTCTCGCAGAAATTCCAAGCGGACTCAAGGAGCGAGATGACGAGACGAAGTGTTGCGACATTCCTGTTTGGCTGCGTGATCGCCGCGACCACGACCGCCGGTGCCGCGGACCGGGTCGTGGCGACGTTCAAGCCGGTGCATTCGCTGGTGAGCGCGGTCATGGACGGGGTGGGCGAGCCGTACCTGATCATGAAGGGGCGCGCGTCGCCGCATACCTACCGCATGCGCCCGTCCGACGCCGGGGTGCTCGGCAAGGCCCGGGTCATCTTCATGGTCGGCGATCTCGTCGAAAGCTCCCTGGCCGGGGCCATCCACAAGCTCGGCGGCAAGGCCCGGGTAGTGGAGCTGGCCGAGGTGCCGGGGCTGGTGCGTCAGCCCCTCCGCAAGGGAGGTGCGTTCGAGGACGACGGGCACGATCATGGACACGGCCACGACGGCGAGGCTTTCGACATGCACGTGTGGCTCGACCCGGTGAACGCCGGGTTGATGGCGCTGGCCATCGCCCGTACCCTGTCCGAGATCGATCCGGCCAATGCCGCGAAGTACGGGGCCAACGCCGACGCCCTGGTTTCCCGGCTTGACGAGCTGACGGCGCAGATCGCCGCGGAGCTGGCGCCGGTGCGGGACAAGCCCTTCATCGTGTTCCACGACGCCTACCGCTACTTCGAGGATCGCTTCGGGCTGAAAGCCGTGGGCTCGGCCGTGGTCAGCACCGGCCGGTCGCCCGGCGTCCGTCGCGTCAGGGAGCTTCGCCGCAAGGTCCGCGAGCTCGGAGTGGTCTGCGTGTTCGCCGAGCCGCGCTACGATCCGCGCTTCGTCAAGCTCATTACCGAGGGGACGCAGGCCCGGGGCGGCACGGTGGATCCCGCGGGCATGACCGTGAAAGCCGGTCCCGGGATGTACTTCAGCCTGCTCCGCAATATGGCCGCATCCTTCAAGGAATGCCTGGCGCCCGCCGGGAAAGACTGAGGGAGAGTGCGGCGCTCCGGACCTGAATTTGGGCATAGTCGTTCCGCCGGGTGAACCCCTCCACCAGCCGGGTCGCCGGCTCCGTGTCGAAGGGATAATCTCTTGGCGGACCGGCGGCGCGCATGGTGTCGATCTCGTCCCGGGTCAGGAAATACCGTAGCAGCAGTTCCTCGTCCGACACTCCGCCACCGCCGTACTTTGCCCGGAGCTCCTGGATGCTGGGCTCCGGCGGCTCCCACGCCGCCAACTCCCGTGCCCGCGGGCACGCCAGAATACGGTCCTTGACGTCGGGGTCCATGGAGTCGCTGCCTTCCCGGCCCCAGCGCCCCAGGGCATAGAGGATCACCTGGTCGGTGACCTCCTTGTAGCGCTCCCCGACGATGATGTTGATGGCCGCCTGGCTCCCGACGAACTGGGACAGGGGCGTCACCATGATAGGATAGCCCAGCTCCTCGCGCACGCGCACCACCTCCTCCAGTGCCCGCTCCATGTGGTCGCCCAAGCCCACCCGCGCGAGCTGGTGGCGCAGGTTCGAGATCATGCCCCCCGGAACCTGGTGCAGGTACTGGCCGTAGTCGTACTCCACCGGCGCGCCGATGGGGAATCCCTCCCGCCGCGCCACCGCGGTGAAGTACTCGGACACCGGCCGCAGCACCTCCTCGTCCACCGCGGTCTCGTAACCCAGGCTCCGGGCGTTGGCCGCGACGTTGAAGAGCGACGGGTTGGACGAGCCGTTGGCCAGGGGCGGCAGCGCGGTGTTGATGATGCGGATCCCCTGCCTGATGGCCTCCAGCGCGCACAGCGGCCCCAGGCCGGTGGTGCAGTGGGTGTGGAACTCCAGCGGGATGTCGCCGATGTTTGCCTGGATCAGCGGCACCAGCGCGCGGGTACGGTCCGGCGTCAGCAGGCCGCCGGGATCCTTGAAGCAGATCCGCATCACCGGCAGTGTGGCCGCCTGCCGCGCCCGTTCCGCGAAATATTCATCGGTATGCTTGGGCGACACCGAGTAGATGATGTTCAGGATTGGCTCGAGACCGGCTTGGGTGGCGATACGCAAGGTCTTGCGCCACCCCGCGATATCGTTCCACTCGTCGGAGATGCGGCCCTGGCGCACGCCGTTGGCCGCCATCCGCTCCAGAAAGATCCGCTGGATCGACTCCGGCGTGAGCTCGAAGCCGTTGCGGCCCCCGATGATGACCCGCAACGGCGTCTCCCGGATCGTCCCGGCCACCAGCCGTATCCGCTCCCAGGGGTCCTCGTGCAGCTCCCGCACGCACTTCTTGATGTGCGAGCTCGACATCAGCTCCATCCCCTTGAAGCCGGCCCGGTCCATGCGCTCGCCCACCGCCAGCATCATGCCCGTGCGCATGGACTCCGCCCACAGGCTCTGGTGTCCGTCACGCAATGTGGTGTCGACGAATTCGATAGGTTCCATAACGATTTCCTTCCAGTGGCTGCCGTATTCCACAACATACAAACATTCGCGCGCGGCCCCGATCCACCGGCGGTCAGAACAGCGGGTCCTGGTAGACCGGCTTGCCGTTGACCAGGATTCGGCGGATGGCGGCGCGCCCGGTCGAGCGGGATACGGCCACTTCGAGTTGCACCTCGCCGTCACGCACGCGCTGCTCCATCGCCTTGGCTGCCCGTTCGTCCAGGTAGTACCGTTCGATGCCGTAGACGAGCCGGTCCTGCGGGCTTTCCCTTCGCAACAGTGCGCGCAGCACCGGCCGCTTCGGGGAGAAGGGCGGCATTGCTGTATGCAACCCCGCGATCTTCCATGCTCCGTCCTGAGTCTGCTCCAGAGCGGCGTAGACCACTTGGTTGTGAACCGCGCCGGTCTCGGCCGCGAACCGCCGGTCCGCCGAGGAGATAGGGAACCTCAATACGAGATAGTGGCCGAGCAGGAGATGGCGCGGGTCCACGGGCGCGGCCTTGAGGACGAGGGTCGCGCCCGAGCGAAGCGCGTACGCGTGTTTGGCCACCATCGCCCCCAGCGCAAGCGCCTGGAGCAGCAAGGCAACGATTGTGCCGGCGATGATACGGCGCTGGATGCTCATGTCGTGCGGCCTCCGTTCCTGGCCGCAGCCCACCGGTCGAACCGGCGTATGATCACGGCGGCGGCCACCAGCATCAGACCTCCAAGGACGAGGTAGAGGCCGGTTTCGAGGAGCGAGCCGAAGGCTCGGGCGTACACGTGGACAAGCTGGGCGCTGAATAGAAGATAGCCGAGAAACCGCCAGAACGGATCTCCGCGCAGGCCGAAGTCGATGAGCCATAGCGCGAGGATCAGGGCGAATCCGGCATGTGACCAGAAGAACAGGGACGCCTCGTCGATGCCGCTCAAATAAGGCTGGAGAACGGTTCCGAGGAG
>JAPOQB010000254.1 GCA_026710965.1 Deltaproteobacteria bacterium
CGTGGAGGAGAAGAACCCCGACATGAAGCGGTTCAGATCGTCGATCTTGTCTTCCTGGATGGCATCCGGCGGGGTGTCGGGATCGTCGTCCGTTCCGAATCTTATGTGACGGGCCACCTTGACGCCGGTGCGGCCGAATTCGGGCATGCCGTAGAACACGTCGTTCTCTTCTCCCATATACATCCACACCGGAAAACGGCCGGGTTGGTAGGCATCCGTATTTCCGGTGGGTGTGAAGTATCCCACCGTCTGACGGGCCACCGCGAGTTTGGGCGCGAGAAACGGGAGCAGGTCCCGGGCCCACGCACCCGCCGCCACGACCAGGCGCTCGGCCTCGAGGGTCCCCGCGCTGGTTGCCACCGTAATGGGGTCGGTGCCGGGGTCGATCTCGCGGACGACAGTGTTTTCGAGCAGCCGCACGCCGTTGTGGTGGGCCAACGCGGCCAGTGATTCGATGGTCTCCTTGGCGGAGACGATGGCCGAGGTCTTGTCGAGGAGGACGGTCTCGACGTTCTCGAAGGTGAACTGGGGATAAAGTCGCCGCGCCTCGCTTGGGGTGAGGGCTTCCACGTCCACGCCCTCCTGCTGCACTGCCTGAACGTACCGGTTGAAATATTCGCAAGGGGGTCCGATGAAGAGTCCGCGATTCGGGTACAGGAAACGCTTGCCGGCGTCCCGTTCGAGCCGGGGCCACTCTTCCGCGTGCACCCACTGCATGAGGCGGACGTACTCCGGCGCGCCGTAGGCGCTGCGGGTGATGCGGGCCGCGCCGTGCGAGCTGCCGCGATCGTGTCCGATGGAGAACCGCTCGACCAGTCCCAGCCGTTTCGCGCCCAGGCGGGCGAGGTGGTAGAGCGCGGAAAGCCCGTTGATTCCGCCGCCGATAACCAGGGCATCGAAGGTTTCGCCAGACATGTGGATGCCGCCTTCAGGAAGAGGACCGGCGAGGCGTCAAAACGCTACATGGGGTCCAACGCCGCGCGTCAGGATGCCAACGCCGCCACCGGCTCGTTGGTTGCGGGGTCCACTTCGTAGGGCCCGGGAAGACCGAGTTCCTTGGCGATGTCGCGCATGGCCGGCAGGACCTCCTCGCCCATGAGCTTGAGCGTGCGCATCTGCGACTCGTGGTCCATGGCGCCGTCGCCGGTGCGGAAGATGATGATGCCGGGGCGCAGGTAGTCCATGATGTAGCGGATGTCCTCCACGCACTGCTCGGGGGTGCCGACGATCATGCCCCTGGTGGCCACCTGGTCCTCGAAGGTTGCCAGGGCGCCGGCCCGGGTGCGCCCCTTGGCGTCGGGAGCCACCATCTGCCGGCGCAGGGCCACGGCCGTCCGGGTGTTCAGGCCCGGAGGGCTCATGATCCACGGGATGGGCCTCTGGACGCCGGGGTCAAACGGGCTGCGGACCCCCTGGGTCAGCGTGCGGCCCACCTCCATCGCCCTGGCCTTGGTCTCCTCCACGTGTACGAAGAACATGTAGCCCAAGTGCTGCGGGCCGGCATCGTAGCCTTCCTCTTCCGCCGTCTCGTAGTAGACCTTGAACATCTCGCGGGTGAGCTCGAGCTGCGTCGACAGCATGATGTAGGGATAGCGGTGGCGGGCGCACCACTCCACGGTTTCCCGGCTGGAGGTGCCCGGCACCCAGATGGGCGGATGCGGCTTCTGATAGGGCACCGCCCAGGGATTGACGTAGCGGTATTGGTAGTGCTTGCTCTCCCAGCGAAAGGGGCCGGGGGTGGTCCAGGTCTTGATGAGGAAGTCGTGGGCCTCCTCGAAGCGCTCGCGGTTGTAGTGGGGCGGGATGTTGTGGCTGATGCTCTCGCCGCCGGAGCCCCGCACGATCCCGGGAATCAGCCGGCCGCGGGAGATGACGTCGATCATGGCGAGCTGTTCGGCCAGCCACAGGGGGTCGTCGTGGATGGGCAGGATGTTGCCGAGCAGCAGGATCTTCACCTTGCTGGTGATGCGGGCGAGGATCGACGCCTGGACGTTGGCGACGCCGTTCATGCAGAAGGGCGCGCTGTGGTGCTCGTTGACCATCAACCCGTCGAAACCCACCTCCTCCGCGTAGATCTTCTCGTCGAGGTAGCGGTTGTACAGGTTGGCGGCGCGTTTGGGGTCGTACTCGGCGTTGCTGACCTTGTGGATGCCGGTGCCCCACTCGTCGGGCCAGTTGTCTACCTGCCAGGGCTCTTCGGTGAAGTGGCCGATGAACATGTGTCACCTCCCGGCCGTGAACGGCCGCTAGGAGCCTGTCCGAGTATTCGAGTCGAGCTCGGGTAGGGGCGACCGGCGGTCGCCCCTGTGAGGCTCCACCGCATAGTAGTCTCTTATGAAGCCATGGCGGCCAGCGGCTCGTTGGTCCTCGGGTCGATGTCGTAGGGGCCGGGGAGTCCCAGCTCGTCGGCGATGTCCCGAAGCTTGGGCATGACCTCTTCGCCCATGAGCTTGAGGGTGCGCATCTGCGACTCGTGGTCCATGGCACCGTCGCCGGTGCGGAAGATGATGGTCCCCGGCCGCAGTTGTTCCATGATGTAGCGCACCTTGGGGATGACGCTGTCGGGGGTGCCGACCACCATGCCGTGGGTCGCCACCTGGTCTTCGAAGGTCGCCCGTGCTCCCGCGCGGGTGCGGCCGGACGAATCCGCGGCCGTCATCTTGCGCCGGAGGGCCCGGGCGCTGCGCGTGGCGATTCCCGGGGGGCCCGCGATATAGGGCCGCGGCCTCTGCGCGCCGGGATCGTAGGGGCTGCGGACTCCCTGGGTCAGGGTCCGCCCCACCTCCATGGCCCGTTTTTCCGTCTCCTCCACGTGGAAGAAGAACATGAAGCCAAGATGCTGGGGCCCGGCTTCATAGCCCTCTTCCCGGGCGGTGTCATAGTAGACTTTATACATTTGCTGGGTCAGATCGATCTGGCTGGCCAGCATGATGTAGGGATAACGATGGCGGGCCGCCCACTCCACGGTTTCCCGGCTGGAAGTGCCGGGCACCCAGATGGGGGGATAGGGCTTCTGCAACGGAACGGCCCAGGGGTTCACGTACCGGTAGTGGAAATGCTTGCCCTCCCAGCGGAACGGGCCGGGGGTGGTCCATGTCTTGACCAGGAAGTCGTGGGCCTCTTCGAAGCGCTCCCGGTTGAAGTGCGGGGGGACGTTGTGGGTCAGGCTCTCGCTGCCGCCGCCGCGCACCACGCCGGGGATCAGGCGGCCCTTGGAAATCACGTCGATCATCGCGATCTGCTCTGCCAGCCACAGGGGATCGTCGTGGATGGGCAGGATGTTGCCGAGGATCAGGATCTTGGCCTTTTGGGTGATGCGGGCGAGAATGGAGGACGTCACGTTGGCCACGCTGTTCATGCAGAAGGGGGCGCTGTGGTGCTCGTTGACCATGATCCCGTCGAAGCCCATCTCCTCCGCGTAGACCTTTTCGTCCAGGTAGCGGTTGTACAGGCCGGAAGCACGAAAGGGGTCGTACTCCCTGTTGCTCACCTCCATGACCCCCGACCCCCAGGCCGCGGGCCAGTCTTCTTTCTGCCAGGGTTGCTCGGTAAAGTGGCCTATGAACATGGTGCTGATCTCCCTCTGCCTCTTCCCTGACAGGGAAAAGGCATCGCCACGCTAGTGGCGGTCTACCTTCCGCCGGCGTCGTGTCCGGTGGATATCAACCTCCCAGAAACTCAAGGACGGTCTTGGTGAACTCTTCCGGTTTTTCCATCTCGGGCATATGTCCGCAGTCTTCGAGGACAGCGGCCCGGGCACCGGGTATTCCTTCCTTGTAGAGCTCGCAACTGCTGATGGGGACAATGCCGTCCTGGCCGCCCCATACGAGCAGGGTCGGGGTCGCGATGGCCGGGAGGAGGTCCGGCAACGTGATGCTGTGCATGTAGGGACGCCAGAGGTAGCGGATGGCCGCCTCCCGGTTGGTCTCGACCTGGTCGGCCTCGTCCGGAGTCCAGTCCTTGCCGTAGTATTTCAGGTATTCGGCCGCTTCGTGGTCGTGAAAGGACTGTTGGAAGGCCTCCTTGGCGGAGTGCAGGAAGTAGTCCCAGATCTCCCCCTTCCGTGGCTTGATGCCGCCCGCGCCCACCAGGACCATTTTGGAGAAGATGTGGCTGTTGGCGGTGGCAAGCTCGGCGGCGATCCAGCCTCCCAGGGAAAAACCGATGACGTTGAGCGGAGTCGACAGGCCGTGGTCCCGCACGAACCAGCTCACCCACGCGGACAGGTCCCGGACCGACATCAACCAATCCGGAAACGACGAGGTGCCGAATCCCGGCAGGGACGGAACATATACGGAGTAATGCTTGGCCAGAAGCTCGTGGGCCTGCAGCCAGTCGGGTACGCCCAACTCACCGTGGAGGATAAGCAACGGTTCTCCCGAGCCTCCGCGCCGCAGTTGCAGGGATGTACCGGCTATGTCGAGGGTCTCTTCGGTGAAGGCGGGCGTGGTTGTCACTGGCTCCTCCGGTCTGGCGTTTCAAGATGGGTGTCGGACTGCGTGCAGCATAGTCAAGAGTGCGGGGAACGTCAATGTGGACTCTGCCGGTATGGGTGTCCAGGTGTCAATACGTCGTATTGACATTTGGGGCACAGCCGCTATTGTAGGAGGCGTGAGCAAGAACCGGCAGCTTCAGATCCGTATCAGCTCGGAAGACAAGGCGCGCATCCAGGAACGCGCGGCAAGCGCGGGCATGGACGTGTCCAATTGGGTGCTCAACCTCGTCCTCCCGCCCGTCGAACGCGAGTTTCAGGATCTCTGCCGGGAGCTTTCGATGCGTTCTCATGCTCGCTCGTACATACTCGCGGAGGTCCAGGACCTGCTCGAAAGGCTGAATCGGAAGGACTTCGAGCAAGCCGTCCAGCACGCCCCGGAATTCAGTCTGCCGTCGTTCGAAGCCAACTACCTTGCAGCCATGATCGAGCACACAGCGATGTACAAGGGAGCCGTTCCTCCCGCCTGGACAAACACAGTCCCCGCGCTGGAACGACCCTGGTTCGCTTCGTCGTTGAAGAGCCTGCGGTTGTACCTCTTGACCAACTCGCCGGCGCCTTTTCGGCGTCGAAATCTGTTCGTCGACAGCAACGTCGGGCGACGGGTCTGATCGTGGAGTACTCCAAACGGGACATCGAACGGCTCTTCCAGCAACTGAATCAAGAACTCTCCCGCAAGGGAGTTACCGGGGAGTTGTACCTCGTGGGAGGCGCGGTCATGTGCCTCGTATTCGACGCGCGCCGGTCCACGAAGGATATCGACGCTTTCTTCAAGCCGGCCCGGCAGGTACGCGAAGCCGTCCAACGCATTGCCGCCGCGTCTGGGTTGCCCCCCGACTGGCTCAATGATGCGGTCAAGGGCTACCTGAGCGACAAGGGCGATTTTCGCCCATACCTGGAATCTTCCAACTTGCGCGTTTTGACCGCGGCTCCCGAGTACTTGCTGGCCATGAAGTGCCTCGCGATGCGTCTCGGTGAGGTATTTCATGACGAAGAAGACGTGCGGTTTCTTCTCCGCTACCTCAACCTCACCGACTATCAAGCAGCGCTGGATATCGTAACGCGCTACTACCCGTTGGAACGATTTCCGCGGAAGACGCTCTACGCATTGGAGGAACTGCTCCCGGGGCAGGACTGACAAGGATGGAGCGGCCGAGGTTTGGAAACAGTTCGCCAGGCCAGCGAAAAGGCGACAACAACCACGTGCTGAATCTACGCTGACTAGTCAGCTTGCGCCGAACCGCGGCTCTCCAGAAAGCAACTCAGAACCAGCCCCGCCACCGCGGCCGCCAGTCCCACCAGAAAGGCCCACCACAGCGCGTTCACGAGAGCGCCGATGAGCGTGGGCATGATATCGGCGGGTATCTGCGTGCGGGTGGCGGGATCGAGGAGGTTCTGCGGGTTCAGGAGCTTTTGGAGCACCGATTCCGGTACAGAGGCCTTCAGGTCCGCGGCGATGACCGTGAAGGTGGCGTTCATGCGTTGCAGCAGGATGCTGCCCATGATGCTGAGGATGAGGGCGCCGCCGATGGTGCGGAACAGCATGACCGTGGAGGTGGCGACTCCGAGATTTCTGAACGGCACCGCGTTCTGGGCGGCCACCAGCGCGGTGACGTTGGTCATCCCCATGCCGGTGCCGGCCGCGCTGGTGGCGATCAGCATGATGATCATGCCGCCGGCCTCTTCCAGCACCATGAACGGGATGTAGCCGGCGACCATCAGGGTCATGCCGGTTGCGCAGACGTTGCGGTACCCCCATACCGGAGCGACCCGGCCGGCGGTAAGGCTTCCGGCGGTCCACCCCACGCTCAGGGGCAGCAGGGTCAGGCCCGCCCGCGTGGCGCTGCCGCCCAGGGCGCCCTGCACGTACAACGGCAGGAAGCCGATGACGCCGAAGATGCCCATGGCCGCAAGCAGGCTGAGGTAGGTGGGCCGGCTGTAGCTGGGCATGCGGAACAGCGCCATGGGCAGCAGCGGATCCCTGGCCTTGCCCTCCATGGCGATGAACAGCCCCAGCAGCACCACGACCCCCACCACCACGGCGACGGACTCCACGGTGATGAGATCGACCTGGTTGGCGGCTACCAGAAGGCCGTAAAACAGCAGCATCAGGGTGGAGAGGAGGATCGCGGCGCCCGCCAGATCCAGCGACCGGCGCGCGCCTTCGGTGCGCTGCTCCCGAAAACCGGCGATGATAAGCCCGGCCGCGGTGACTCCGAGGGGCAGATTGATCCAGAAGATCCAGCGCCAGTCCCAGTACTCGGCGATGAACCCGCCGCCGGCCGGGCCGAGCACGGAGGCAACGCCCCAGACGCTGGCGATGAGCCCCTGCATCCGCGCGCGCTGTTCGGCGGGGAAAACCACCCCCACGATGATGAACGCGAGGGCGTACACCGCGCCGCCGCCCATGCCTTGCACGGCGCGGAACACGATGAGCTGCGTCATGCTCTGGGCCGCGCCGCAGGCCACCGAGCCCAGGACGAAGGTCCCGATGGCAAGCAATATCAGGGTGCGCCGGCTGTAGAGGTCCGAGAGCTTGCCGAAGATCGGCGTGGCCAATGCCGAGGTGAGCATATAGACGGAGAAGACCCAACTGTAGAGGTCGAGGCCGCCGAGTTGGGAGACCACCGTGGGCATGGCGCTGCTCACGATGGTGGCGTCGATGGCGAAGAGAAAGACCGCCACCATCACCCCGGCGACGGCGACGGGGGCTCTGTTGGATGCGGGGGCGGTGTGCTGTGGTGCGCTACTCACCGCGGCCGTATGCCAGGATGGCGTCGAAGATGGGCGTGTACCCGGTGCAGCGGCACAGATTGCCGTCCAGTCCCTTTTTCACCTCGTCCAGGGTCGGGGCGGGATTCCGTTCCAGCAGCGCGTGCGCGGCCATGAGCATTCCCGGCCCGCAATAGCCGCACTGGACGGCGCCGTGTTCCAGGAACAGCCGCTGGAGCCGGTCGAGTTCCAGGCCGTCGCCGCACCCCTCCACGGTGGCGATCTCTTTTCCCTCGCAGCGCGCGGCCAGCACCACGCAACTGTGGACCGCCATGCCGTCCACCCGCACGGTGCAGCAGCCGCAGTGGCTGGGCTCGCACCCGCGTTTCGCACCGGTCAGGGCCAGCCGCTCCCGCAGCACGTCCAGCAGGAGCGCCGTGTCCGGTGCTTCCACCCGGACCTCCTGGCCGTTGACCTTGAGTTCAATCATGGCCATGACCGTTCTCCTCGATTTGGCGCGCCGCCTGGAGCAGCGCCCGGCGGACGAAGACCGACACCATCTTGCGGCGGTAATCGGCGGTGGCGTGCGGGTCCGAAGGGGGGTCCACTTCCGTGGCGGCCGTCTCTCCCGCCGCCCGCGCCGTTTCCGCGTCGAGCACCGCTCCTTTGAGGGCCGCCTCGGTCCGGACGGCCCGTAGCGGAACCGGCGCCGCTCCGCCGATGCCGATCCGCACCTCCGCCACGCCGCCCGTCTGCTTGCCGTCCGGCACCACCACGGCCGCGACACCCACCATTGCCAGGTCCTCGGGGCTGATGGCGTGCTTCAGGTAGACCCCGGCCGCACCCGCGGGCGGATGTTCGATGTCGATGCGGCAGAGGATCTCGTCCGGCTCCAGCACGGTCTCGAAGTACCCCGTGAAGAACTCCGCCAGCGGCACTTCACGGGCCTCGGCGCGCCGCCGCACCGCGGCGCGGGCGTTCAGCGCCAGCAGCGCCGGCGGCAGGTCGGCGCCGGGCTCGTTGTGGCACACGTTGCCGCCGATGGTGCCGAGGTTCCGCACCGCGGTGGAGCTGACCTGTCGTGCCGCTACCGGCAGCACGCCGATCTCTTCGTCCAGCACCGGCGACGCGATCAACTGCCGGCAGGTATTCATGGCGCCGATGGAAATACCGGCGGAACTCACTTCGACGCCGCGAAGCGCCTCGATCGGCTCGAGGTCGATCAAGGCCGCGGGCGCCACCAGCCGGTTCCGCATCATCACCAGCAGCGATTGCCCGCCGGCGATGGGCAGGGCGTCGTGTGTGTATTCCTCACGCGCCGCCAGCGCTTCGTCCAGGTCGGCGGGCCGGATCAGCTTGCATTCCATGGTCGATCCCTTATCCGCCGTTGCGCTTGCGTTGACTCTCCACCGCGTCCAGCACCCGTTCGGGATGTAGCGGCAGTTCCTTCAGCCTGACGCCCAGGACCTCGTGGATGGCGTTGCCGATGGCGGGCGCGATGCCCACGATGGCCAGCTCGCCGATGCCCTTGGCGCCGAACGGACCCTCCGGCAGCGGCACCTCCACGGCGATGGGCTTGATCTCCGGGATCTCCTGGCTCGACGGGATCTTGTAGTCCATGAACGAGGGATTGACGATCCGGCCCTGGTCGAACTGGAGCCGTTCGTGCAGGGCGTAGCCAAGTCCCATGACCACGCCGCCGATGATCTGGCCGTCGACGCTCACGGGGTTCAGGCTCTTACCCACGTCGTGGGCGGAGGCGATGCGGCGGACCCGGACGATGCCGGTCTCTTCGTCGATCTCCGCCTCCACGGCCTGGGCCGCGTATTTCCAGCCGGGGACGTACTCCTTGCGTTGGGCCTTGTGGGGCAGTGTCGGGTAGTCGCCCTTGCCGCCGTAGGTGCCCCGGCCCAGGATCGGCCGTTCGTAGCTGTGAGCCCGTTCCAGGACCTCGCGAAACGGCAGCGAGAGTTCCGGATGGGCGGGCGACACGACGCGCTCCTCCGCCACCGCCAGATCTCCTTGCGGAACTTCCACCATCCGCGAAGCCATCTCCAGGAGCTGGTTTCTCGCGTCCTCCGCGGCGAGCTTCACCGCCATGCCGGTGTAGAACGTCACCCGGCTCGAGAACGTGCCGCGGTCGTAGGGCGTTGTGCCGGTGTCCGCGCTCGCGATGCCCACCGCCTCCACCGGAAGCCCCAGTACCTCGGCGGCGATCTGGCACATGACCACGGACATGCCCTGGCCGATTTCGGAGGCCCCCACCAGCACCTGCGCGCTGCCGTCCTCGTTGAACTGGACGCAGGCGCTGGAGATGCTCGAGTGGGTGGTGGGGGACTTGGCGATGACCGAGAGGCCCCGGCCCACGTTGGCGGGCTTGGGCTCGTTCCAGCCGATTTCCCCGGCCACCCGTTCCAGGCACTCCCGGAGGCCGATGCTCTGCACGACGTCGTCGATGGAGTTGATGTCGCCTTCCTCGAGGATGTTCTTGAGCCGCAGCTCCAGCGGATCCATGCCCAGGCGCTCCGCGATCATGTCCATCTGCGATTCGATGGCGAAAGCGCCCTCGGGCACCCCCAGGCCGCGCAACTGGGTGCCGCGCATCTTGTTGGTGTAGACCAGGGTGGACGAAATCCGCAGGTCGTGGACGCGGTAGGGGCCGTTGCCGTCCTTCATAGCGCGGTTGCTGGGGGGCAGGCCCTCGGCGTGGGCGCCGGTGTCCCACAGGAAGTCGATGTCCCGGGCCGTCAACGTCCCGTCTTTCGTGACCCCGGTCTTGACCGTCACCGTGGCCGGGGTTGAGCCGGCCGCGGCGGTGAACTCCTCCGCCCGGGTCATGACGATCTTCACGGGCTTGCGGCAGTGCATGGACAGCGCCACCGCCACGGGCTCCAGCCGCGGCTCGATTTTGCCGCCGAAGCCGCCGCCCACCTTGGTGTTGATCACCCGCATGCGGCTTTCCGGAATGGCGAACAGCCCGGCCAGCAGGGTGCGGAGCTGGAACACCTCCTGGCTGCAGGTCCACACCGTCACCGCGTTGCCCCGGGCCGCCGCCAGGGTGGCGTGGGGCTCCATGTATCTGTGATGGATCTGGCTGGCGTGGAACGTGTCCTCGAACACGTAGTCTGCCCGTGCCAGCGCCGCGTCCACGTCGCCGCGATGGTGGGATGCCTGGTGGATGATGTTGGTCCCGTGGACGGGGTTCCACGAGGCCAGGTACACCGAACGGGCCGGGCCCAGCTCGTCGTGGACCAGGGGCGCGCCGTCCCGCGCGGCCTCCGCGGCGGTAAAGACCGCCGGCAGCTCCTGGTAGTCCACGTCGACAAGGGACAGCGCCTCCAGCGCCCGTTCCTCGTCCGGGGCCGCCGCCGCCGCCACGGGCTCGCCGACGTAGCGCACCTTGTCCACCGCGAAGATCTGCTCGTCCTCGATGGCGTAGCCGTAGCGCCGGTCCGGGACGTCCCGCGCCGTGATCACGGTGACCCCCGGGAGCGCCCGGGCCTTGTCCACGTCGATGGACCGGATCCTCGCATGCGGCAGCGGGCTCCGGAGGATCTTGCCCCACAGCATCCCCGGCTGGGTCACGTCCGGTCCGTAGACGGCCTGGCCCGAGATCATCTCGGCGCCGTCCGGGCGTATGACCGGTGTGCCGATTACGCGATAGTCGTCAGCCATGTCGTTCGCTCCGTGGGCACAATACAACCCATACGGGAGAGGGGGTCAAGCACAGCGGCGGTCAGGTGGTCCAACGCCGGCCGGTCAGATGTCGCAGAGCTCGGGCCAGCGCTTGCGGATGCGCTCCTTCACCTCGGTGCTTGCCTCCACGACCTTGGGGAACGTGTCCCGCTGGTTCCAGGGGCGGCAGGCGTCGATGAGCATCCTCTTGTTGAGGTTCCTGCGGTCGTCGGGATAGGCCATGGGATCCAGCGGGCTGCTCCAGCAATTGCGGACGATGTCGAGATCCAGGTCGGGGTCCAGGCGCGTGCACATGGCCCACAACACCGCGTCGGCGTCGGTGGGGTCGATGTCGTCGTCGACGATGACGATCATCTTGTTGAGGTAGGAGCCCGCGTAGGAACCCGCGGCGGCCATGGCCGCCTGTTTCGAGTGGCCCTGGTACATCTGGCTGATGGCGATGGTGATGAACATCTGGCTGCCGCAGCCCTCGTGGTTCCACACGCCCTTGATGCCGGGAACGCCGGCGGCCTCCATCTGTTCCCAGATGGCGGAGCTGCTGAGGAAGCTGGAAATGTAGGTGTCGTCGCTGGGAGGCCTGCGCGGCACGGTGCCGAGGATGATCGGGTCGTTCCGGTACATCAGCGACGCGACCTCGATGACCGGCTGTTTCTCGCGTCCCCCCGCGTAGTAGCCGGTCCACTCTCCGAAGGGTCCTTCGGGCTCCAGACGTCCCGGCGGTATGTAACCCTCCACGGCGATTTCGGCCGTGGCCGGAAGGGGCAGGTTCGTGACCGCGCCCCGGACCACGTCCACGGGCTCGCCGCGTATGCCGCCGGCCACGTCGTACTCGCACACCCCGGAGGCCGCGTGGAGTCCGGCCATCAGGTAGATCAACGGGTCGTGCCCGAAGGATACCGCCACCGGGCAGGCTTCGTTTCGGCGCCAGTATTTCTCCATGATCAGGCGGCCCTGCTTGCCGCCGGTGATCATGATCCCCAGGGTGTTCCGGTCATGAACCACGACCCGGTAGCAGCCCACGTTGATCCAGTCGGAGTCCGGGTCCTTCATGATGACCGCGCAGCCGGTTCCCAGATAGCGCCCGCCGTCGTCCTCGTGCCACGTGGGGGTCGGGAACCGGAGCATGTCGATGTCACCACCCGTGGCCACGTTCTCCAGCAGCGGTCCGGCGTCCAGCACCCGCGGCTCGATGCCGGGCAAGGCGCCGTGGAAGCGGCGGCAGTGCTCCACCATTTCCCGAAGCGACAGGTCCCGCGGGATGCCCAGGGTCACGGCCACGCGTTCGGGCGATGTGGTCACGTTGGAGAGCACGCGAAAGCCCGGCGGATAGCCGGGTATGCGGTCGAAGAGCAGCGCCGGGCGTCCCACCTTTTCCATGTAGAGGTCGGTGAGACCGCCGATGCCCTCGTCACAATCGGCCCCCTCGACGCGGCGGACCTGGCCCAGCGC
>JAPOQB010000204.1 GCA_026710965.1 Deltaproteobacteria bacterium
CGTCGTACAGGAAGTTGGCGATCCCGGGGTGGACGTGCAGGGTGATGCGGGTGCCGTTGTCGAGTTGGGCGCTCTCCCGCTTGATGTCGCGCAGGATCTGGTACGCGATGGTGGGATGGGACTTGATACGGCCGCGCCCCAAGCAGTAGGGACACGGACTCAACAGCACATTGCCGAGATTCTCCCGGGTGCGTTGCCGGGTCATCTCCACGAGCCCGAGTCTGGAGATGGGGAGCACGCTGGTCCTGGCCTTGTCTTCCTTCACCGCCTCTTTCAGGGCGTCGTAGATCTTCTTCCGGTTGGCGGCCTGTTCCATGTCGATGAAGTCGATGATGATGATGCCGCCGACGTTGCGCAGACGTAATTGATGCACGACCTCGCGCGCGGCTTCCAGGTTGATCTTGAAGACCGTGGCCTCCAGGTCCTTCTTGCCCACGTAGCGCCCGGTGTTCACGTCCACCGCCGTCAGCGCTTCGGTCTGCTCGATGTTGATGTGTCCACCGGAATTCAGCCAGATCTTCGGCTCCAGCGCCTTGCGGATCTTGCGCTCGATCTGGTAGCGGTCGAGCAGCGGCTCGGGTTCGTCGTACAGCACCACGCGCCGCTTCAGGCGCGGCATGAACTGATCCACGAACTCCACCACCCGCCGGTACTCCTTCGCCTGATCGACCACCACCTCCTCGGTGTTGGCGTTGAAGAAGTCGCGAATGGTGCGCGGTACCAGGTCGAGATCCCGATGGATCAGCTCGGGCGTTGCGGCGGACTCCAGCCGTTTGCGGATTTTGGCCCAGAGCTTGGTGAGGAACCGCACATCGCTCTGGATGTCCTTCTTGTTGCGTCCCTCGCACGCGGTACGGATGATGAAGCCTTCATCCTCCCCGGCCAGCTCCTGGACGATGTCCTTCAACCGCTTTCGTTCCTTCTCGTCCTCGATCTTGCGGGAAACGGCCACGTGGCGGGTGTTGGGCATGAACACCAGGAATCGGCCGGGCAGGGATATGTGGGTGGTGATGCGGGCGCCCTTCATCCCCAGCGGGTCCTTGGCCACTTGCACCAGGATCTCCTGATCCGGGCTGAGTTGCTGTTCGATGCGG
This sequence comes from Deltaproteobacteria bacterium, assembly GCA_026710965.1. GTDB lineage: Bacteria > Desulfobacterota > Binatia > UBA9968 > JAJDTQ01 > JAJDTQ01. The sequence goes on from JAPOQB010000204.1 coordinate 1,095, forward strand.
GGCCGGCCCTGTTCGGGAGCAGGCTCGAACAGCACCTCGTCGTCGTTCCCGTTGACCGTCGCCGGCAGCGCCGCCGGGGAGTAGATGTCCGAGGCATGGAGGAATGCCGCTTTCTCCAATCCGATTTCCACGAAGGCGGCCTGCATTCCGGGCAGCACGCGTCCCACCCGCCCCTTGTAGATGTTGCCGACGGAGCCCTTGTCCTGGTTGCGCTCGATGAGGAACTCGGTCAGCCCGTTGTCCTCCATTACGGCAATGCGCGTTTCCTGGGGAGTGGTGTTGATAAGGATCCGTCTCATGCGTCAAATCGTTGCGGACTCGCTGAAAAGGAGAAGGGCGTTGGCACCGGTCCAAACATTACGCTGTTGTCGAGCACGCGGTCGTAAGCGGTCCGGAATCCGGCCCATGCCGAGGATAGGCCAGTTGATGGGAAATGGCAAGTTGATGTCGCCGTGGGACGCGGGGGGCATGTTTGACAAGGCGCCCGCCGGACGATAAGTTCCCCCTTGATTCAATCTGGGGCCTTTGTGGATACCGGTACACTTCAGGCAGGGAGTTCAGGGAGCGTCGCCGTGGGCCGTTCTCCGATGCACACAAAGGTGCTGATGCTGAATCGTTCGTATCTTCCGATACATGTCACATCGGTACGCCGAGCCTTCACACTGCTCTATCTGGGCATCGCCAGGGTCGTCAACGAAAGATACCAGACCTTCGACTTCAAGGGGTGGAGCGACCTCTCGGTTTCGGTCCACGAGGAAACCGTGGGGCTGGTCAACCACGTCGTGCGGGTTCCACGGGTCATACTCCTGGTCCGGTACGACCGCGTGCCGAAGCGGCAGGTCCGGTTCAGCCGTTACAATATCTACGCCCGTGACAAGTCAACCTGCCAGTACTGCGGCCGCAAGCTGCCGCGGCACCAGCTCAACCTGGATCACGTGATTCCCCGTTCCCTGGGAGGAACCTCCCGGTGGGAGAACGTCGTCTGCTCTTGCGTCCCGTGCAACCGCAGGAAAGGCGGGCGCACTCCCCAGGAAGCCCGGATGAACCTGTTGCGCGAGCCCTACAAGCCCAAATGGACTCCATTTATCCAGGAGGGCGATGGAAACGCCCGCTATCGCGAATGGCTGCCGTTCCTCTCCACCGTCGATGCCTCCTACTGGAATTCCACCCTGCTGCAGGAATAGCGCCCTCTCCAACATGTTGTGGTATGACTCCCATGCAATCACTCCATGTTGTGAAATACCCTTGACATCGATCCCTTGCGTGTGAAATAGAATAATCTGGAGAGCCTGCGTCGGCGGGCTCACTGGCAGCGCGGGGGTCGTTGTATGCGGCTCAAGGCTCTGGAAGTTTCCGGGTTCAAGTCTTTCGCGGGAAAGACCGTCCTGAATTTCACCTCCGATATCACCGGGATCGTGGGACCCAACGGTTGCGGAAAGTCCAACGTCGTGGACGCGCTGCGATGGGCCATGGGCGAGCAGAGCGCCCGGTACCTCCGTGGCCAGACCATGGAGGACGTCATTTTCAGCGGCAGCGAGCAGCTCGCTCCCATCGGCATGGCGGAGGGCACCGCGCTGCTGGACAACTCCGATGGCACCGCGCCGGCCGACTACGGCGCCTTCGCTGAAATCGCCGTGACCCGGCGGCTCTTTCGGTCGGGGGAGTCGGAATATTGCATCAACCGGGTGCCCTGTCGTCTGCGCGACGTTGTCGAGCTTTTCATGGGTACGGGGGTCGGCAACAAGTCGTATTCCATTATCGGGCAGGGGCGCGTCGAGGAACTGGTGAACTCCAAGCCCGAAGACCGCCGCCGCATCATCGAAGAGGCGGCGGGTACGAGTCGGTTCAAGAGCCGCCGGCAGGCCGCGGAAAGGAAGATGGAGCGGACGCGGCAGAATCTTCTGCGGGTCAACGACATCGTCCGTGAGGTGGAACGGCAGCTTCACAAGATCGAACTGCAGGCGAGGAAGGCCGAGCGGTACCGGAACCTCCAGGAACAGTTGAAGGGCAAGGAACTGCGTTGGGCGGCCATGCGCAGGCAGGGGTTGGAGCAGGAGATCGCCGAGCGCGACGGCGAGGTGAACGCCGTCGAAGACCGGATCACCTCGCTCACGGCCACGGTGCGGGCGAGAGAGGCGGAGTGCGAACGCAGCCGTGTCGCCTTGCTGGAGCTGGACGGCGAGATCGGATCGGCGCAGGAGCGGCTCTATCAGCACAGGCTGCAGGTCGAGGGAGAGGAGCAGAGGATCGGGTTCCTCGAGCGCGAGGAGCAAGAACTGGAGGGCTCCGTCGCAAGGACGAGGGCGGAGGCCGTGAACACCGGCGCACGGCTGGAGACGGTGGCGAGCGAGATAGCGGACCTGGGCAAGGCGAGCGAAGACTTCGCCCAGCTATCTCTTTTCGAGGAAGAATGCGTGACGCGCATCGAAGTGGACGTGGCGGGTTTGCGGACCCGTATCGAGACGCTTCAGGCCACCGTCGAGCGTGAGAGAGAGCTCCTCGTGGATCGTGTCGGAGCGCACTCGCAACTGACCAATACCCGACGAGCCGATGAACAGCGCCTTGAGCGGTTGAGAGCCGAGTCGGGGGTGAAGGAGCGTGAACGAAGAGAAACCGATGAGATGCTTTCAGCCATGGAATGACGGTGGACCCGTCAGCCCAGGTTCCTGAGACTCTGAGAGAGGTGAGCAAA
>JAPOQB010000491.1 GCA_026710965.1 Deltaproteobacteria bacterium
CGCCGAACCTGCGGCAATCATATCCCCGGGGGAGGAGATTCCCGTCGGAAAGCATGTGAGCCTCCCGCTCGATTCACCGGGGCGCAAGTCGTTCTTCCTGGAGGTCGATGCGCAGGTGCGGGTTGGGCTCTACACCCAGCACACCGCGGAGGAGTTCGATCTCCAACTGACGAACGCGGAAGGAGCGACCGTCACGCCAGAGGTCGAGCGCACCTGGGTCGCACAGCACGAACACGACGACGAGGTGGGCTCCATCGCCATCGAGAGGGACGGCGACGTCGATCCGGAAAAGCTCAACGCCTGGCTTGGCGAATTGCTCCGTGATCGCGGGGTGGACATCTTCCGAATGAAGGGCTTCATCAGCCTCGCGGGCGAGTCGCGTCGCTTCGTCTTCCAGGGGGTTCACATGCTCTTTGACGGCCAGCCGGATCGTCCATGGGGAGACTCGCCCCGGCGCAATCAGCTCGTCTTCATCGGCCGCAACCTCGATGAGCAGAGCATGCGGCAAGGATTCGAGGCATGTCTAAGCTGAGTGTCGACAGCCCAAGCGGTGTTCTTCGCCGGGGCTGGTCCGCGGCGGTCGGCGACTACGCCATCGCCGGAGGCTGGACTCTCCGCGGTAAGGCCCTGGTGGTCGGTGACGCCGCGGGTGGCGTCTACGCGTTCGACGGCAAGTCCGGCGCAAACGCCTGGGCGCTGCAGGGGGGTCATGATGGCGGCATGCTCGCGATGGCGATCCACCCAAGCGGAACCGCGTTCGCTACGGCAGGCCAGGACGGACGAGTCCTTGTCTGGGATGCCGCCGAGGGTCAGGTAAAACAGGCCATCGACGTTGGCAGCGGTTGGGTGGAGAACGTGGCGTGGTCGGCGGACGGCCAATGGCTGGCGGCCTCCTGCTCCCGGCAGGTCCGCGCGTATGGTGCGGACGGCGGAGAAGTCTGGCGATCCGATGATCATCCCAGCACCGTCAGCGCCATCGCCTGGTCCAGCGCAGGGGAGTTGGCGACGGCCTGTTACTGTCGAGTGACGTTCTTCGACGTTTCCACTGGGGAGCTTCGCCAGAAGCTGGAGTGGCAGGGCTCCCTGGTGTCGATGGTACTGAGCCCGGACGGGGATATCGTGGCCTGCGGCAGCCAGGACAACTCGGTGCACTTCTGGCGTCGCTCCACGGAGCAGGACTCCATGATGTCCGGATATCCCGCCAAACCGTCGGCCCTGGCCTTCGATGATACGGCCACCCTCCTGGCCACCGGCGGAGGTACCGAAGTGACGGTCTGGTGCTTCCGGGGAGGTGGTCCCGAAGGCACTCGGCCCGGGGTTCTAAAACGTCATGCTCAACCCGTCACAACGCTCGCCTTCGCTCACAGCGGAATGCGCCTGGCCTCGGCAGCACGGGATGGCGCCGTAGTGGTGTGGTCGCTTCAGAGGAATGGGAAAGGCCGTCCTGTCGGGTCCGCGGTTTTGGCGGGCATAGGGGCGGAACTGTACTGGCGGCCAGACGGGCGCGCGCTGGCCGCCCTCGACGCCCGGGGTGGCGTGACGGTTTGGCGGATAGGATGAACATAGGCCCGAATTGCCTGGTAGAGGGTTCTTCGCCGCCCTTCGAACAAGCGCCACCCACCGGCCTCCCGTTTTGGCGTCCCGAAGCCTCAGCTCTCACGCCTCCAGGTCCACAACCTCCCCCCGGAGCGTCAGGGTCTCGTTCCGCCGGCACCCGGTAAGCATCAGCAACCGCGATGCGGCAATCCCGCTAGCCGATACCTTGCCCTCGGCCTCAAGTGTGGTGTCTGGTTAATTCGCGTCATAATATGCGGATGATTTTTTGTCGTCGGCAAGGCGCGATGACGAGCAGTGGCGGTCACCACGCGAGGAAGAGCAACGCAGCCGACGGCGAAAAAGACCCATATATTATAACCTGTTTTCTCAATGTTTCTCGGGTAGCGGACAAGCGCTGTCATGTCAAGTCCTGCCACGACAGGACTGCAATAATCACCTATATTACAATAGGTTACTGCCGATCCCCGAAAGGCCCGCCCCCCTGCGCCATTCCGTCAAGCGGCGCCAGTCCATGACCCTCGAAACACCAGGATGCGATTTCACTGGGTTGCGTTTCGATTACGGTCCTGATAGCATTTTCTCCGGTTTCGGGTTTTTCGTTTCGAATTCCGAGGCCGGAGGAAATTCCCCCATGCCCACGCGCCAACTCGTCAAGCTTACCAAGCGCGCCGTCGATGCGCTCTCCGTGGAGTCCGGCGAC
>JAPOQB010000541.1 GCA_026710965.1 Deltaproteobacteria bacterium
CCATCAACGCCTGCCGAGCCGTGTTGACGAAGGCTGCAAACCTCTTTGGGTATTCGCCGTAGTCTTGCTCCGTCGCGATGAGTGGAAAGTGGGCCGGCAGCGATCCGTGCAGCTTGACGATACGGGGACGCGATGCCAGCGGCAACTCGTCGACGGCACGCACGACCTCGTACGTCGGCGAGACCGTCAACTCGCGCGTTCGCTCAAGCAGCGTATCCCAGTTGGTCGTGAAAACGTCCACCCAAGGCAACTTGAGGAGCCGGCGATGCAGGTCCCCCGGTTCCATGTCTTCGTCGCGGATCTGGTCGCGCAGGAAGCCGTGCAGCGCCACCCTTCCGAACTCGTCACTGTACCGTTGCGCCGTGCCCAATGCGTCCAGCCCAGAGCCGTCTACGCCGTCCCCGCCAGTGTCAGCCGCGGCCGGTTTAAGTTCGCCGCGCATGGCGTTCGCTACGTCCGCCCAATCCGGTGGAGTTTCGGCTCCCGGCGCCTTCATCTCCGCGTTTCGGCTGAAACCGCTTCCCACCATCACGGAGGCGCCGCCGGCGCTTCGGCGCCAGAGCGCTTCCCTCACGTGGCGGATTCGAATCTGGTCGGGAAAGTCCAAGGGTCTCTTTGGTCAAGTCACTGGTCGAACTGGATCAGGAGCGATCGGCCGCCGCATGGCCACTCCGAACGGGGCCGTATTGTCTATTACTTCTCTTGGGCGCTTCGTTTCAATTGCAACTCGCCCTTGACGACCCGCTACCACCTTTCGTGCGATCTGATCAACCAAGCATCGCCACAGGCGGGCATTTCCGAACTTCGAGAGCCGCGCCTGGCCGCGGAACTGTCATGACTGATGGGTCGCGAGATCGAGCCCGCAGAACTTGAGGAACTGGCGGTGGTGGCCGAAACGGCGAAGGTCGCCGGCTTCAGCCAGGATCGTCAAAGCATTGATCGGTCCAATGCCCGGGATCTGGCGCAGCCGTCGGTAGTCGGGATGGTCCTGCAACAACTCGTGGGCCAAGCATTCGATCTCGTCACGCTGCCGGATCAGACGGCGGGCCTCGTTGACAACCACGCGGAACATAACGATCGCTAGCGCATCAAGCGGAACCGGCAGCCCGACAGAGGCCCGCGCTGTCTGGTAGATGTCCCCGAGCAGCCGCGCCTTGGAGACTTTTCTGCCGACGACATCCCAGGCAGCCTTGACGAAGGCTTCATGGTCGAGGGTGGTGATGCTCGCCGGTGTCGGAAACCGGTCAAGGAAGGCGAAGAACCATTCGCCGCGGCTGTTGTGGCGGAAGCGTTCGATCTCTGGGAAGTAGAGAGGCAGGTAATGCGTTTGGAGTCGGTGTAGGATGCCTGTTTTGGCCTTCGAGACCACCTCATGGGTCTTCGACAGATCCTGGATATCGTTGAGGCCTTCGGCGAGCGGGTCCTGGTAGTGTTGGGTCAGGCCGATCCTCAGCATGTGCAGGATGACCTGCGCGTCCTTGGGGTCGTTTTTGTCCCAGCCGTTGTGCAGTGCTTCTCGGGTTCGGGCCAGCGCCACCGACGAGATCAACCGCAGTTCGATACCGGCCTCAAGCAGGCGCCAGACCAGAGCCCGATGATAGTTGCCCGTGGTCTCGAAACCGGCAATGATCGGACATTCCAAGGACCGCAGAACATCGATCAACCGATCATGCTCCTCACGCGTGTTGAGAACCGTGACGCGCCGGCGGCGAGAGTGCCCCGGACGCTCGATCAGAACTTCGTTGCGGTGCTTTGCGATGTCGATCGCTACGAGAGCTTCCCCTCTGGGCGTAGGATACTACTTGGTCATGGTTGGCCTCCAAAGACGTGTGCTGAGAACGTTTACCTTAAAGACCTGTCGCCCGGCCATCACCCTTCCCAATGTGCTACGGCACCGAGTTCACGTCTAACGCCATGCTCGGATGGCAACAGGACCACGGAGTGGATTGGCAACTACATCGCTCCGGGCAAGCCCATGCAGAACGGGCTGGTGGAGAGCTTCATCGGCCGGCTGCGCGATGAGCGCTTGAACGAGCACGTGTTCACCAGTTACCGCCATGCCCGAGAGCTCATCGAAGAATGGAGGGCTGACTACAACGCCAGGAGGCCGCACACGAGCCTCGAAGGCCTCACGCCCATGGAGTTTGCAGCCCGGTCCCGAGAGGACCGCTACCCAAGACCACTAACTTATGGGTGAGGACGAAAAGGGGAGCAGGTCAGCGCGGCGCGAGGCCGGACGCGCCGGAGAGCGCCGGTCGCGCACGGTCGCGCCGCCCGAGCTGCTGACCGGCTCCTCCTTCGCGTTGACCGCGGAAATGGCGGACCGGGACCCGGTCTCGCTCTGGGGCCGGGCCGCGGTCGGCCGCTTCGACGGCCGCGAGGGCGACCTCTCGCTCCACGGCGAGGTCGTGACCGGCATGCTCGGCGCCGACTGGTCGCGGGGCTCCGGCGCCCGCTCGTGGACCGCCGGGCTGATCGCCTCGCACGGCACGGGCACGGGCGGCTGGTCCGGGGGGCACACGACGCCGGACGGCGCCCCCGGCATTTCGGGCCGGGTCGAGGAGGCGCTGACCGGGCTCTTCGCCTGGGCGCGCTATGGACTCGCCGACCGGCTGGAGGCGTGGGGCGCGGCGGGCTACGGCGGCGGGGCGCTCACGGTGACGCCGAAGAAACCGGGGACGGACGAGGACGGCGCGGCGATCCGCGCGGACCTCGATCTCCGGATGCGCCCTCGGCCTACGCGGGACGCTCGCGGACGGCGGCGGCGACGGCCTCACCCTGACGGGCAAGACCGACGCGATGGCCGTGCGGACCTCCTCGGGGCCGGGGGCGCAGCGCCGACGGGGGCAGGCTCGAGCGGGCCAGGGCGACGGTGACCCGGCTGTGCCTCGGGCTGGAGGCGCGCCGGCCGGTCGCATTGGACGGCGGGGTGGTGCTGACGCCGGGCCTGGAGGTCAGGCTGCGCCATGACGGCGGCGACGCCGAGACCGGCCTCGACCTCGGCGGCGGGCTGGCGCTCGCCGTCCCGAAACACGGCCTGCAGGCGGAGGTGAGAGGGCGCGGTCTGCTGTCCCACCGCTCGAAGGGCTTCCGCGAGCGCGGCTTCTCCGGCGCGCTCTCCTGGCGGCAGAAGCCGGCCTCGGACCACGGGCCCGCGCTGAAGCTGACCCGGACGGTGGGCGGCGCGTACTCGGGCGGGGCAGACGCGCTGCTCTCCCGCGTGACGCTGGACGGCCTCGCGGCCAACGACAACTCCGGATCGGACGACAACCTGAAGAACCGCCGGCTGGAGCTGAAGCTCGGCTACGGCCTGTCCGCCTTCGGCGACCGCTTCACCTGGACGCCGGAAGCGGGCGTGGGCCTGTCGGACGCCGGCCGCGACTACAGCCTGGGCTGGCGCTTGGTGCGGCGGTCGCGACCGGGCGATACCGGCTCACTGGATCTCTCCTTCGAGGCCCGGCGGCGCAAGAGCGCCAACGACGGCGCTCCGCCCGTGCATTCGGTCGGGTTCCGGCTCACGGCGCGCTGGTGATACCGGGCCGTCCGGAACGCGGCACGGCGGGCGGAGCGGGTGCGCCTGCCGCAACCGGCGTCGACCGGATGCACACACTCGGACGCCCGTACAGAAGAACGGAATCGCCTGCTACGTGCAAATCAATGGGTTGCTATAGTAGTCGGCAATCTATACGTTGACCCCAGCACGGCGATGACTGCAACGGAGGTACGGTGCGCGGTGGACATTTCCCTCTCGTTTCCTCTGGGTGTAATGTGGGCTGCCCTGAAGGCTGTTCGCAGGCCAACGTGGTTGTTTTGGCGAACCTGGAACGGAGCGTGGCGGACGGGTTTGCGGGTCAGTGTGGCGGGCATTGAGAGTGGCCCCACTTCGCGTTCTCTTGGGTTCACGGAACCGGCACTGACGGTCACGTTGTCGAACACGGGGAAGCGCGCGGCAACCGTCACGGATCTCCGGCTGATGTTCTGTGGGCCATTCGGCCTATGCGTTCCTCCAGAGGCTCCGTGTGGTCGTTCACATCCCAAGTTGCCTCTTCGGATTTCAAATGCCGAAGACCGCGTGTGGTATTTTCCTGCCCAAGCGACATCCAGAATGTTGGACACACTTTTTATGCCCGCCGACCGTACGGGGCATGGCGTCGTAACAGTCTATGCAAGGTGTCGTTTCAGTTCCGGCGTGGTGTGTGTGAGCCGTTTCCTTCGTTATCCTACCGACCAAGAGACCCACTGGCCATCTCCGCCGGCTCTTTAGCCTCGCGAATGGTTGCCGAAAAGCCTGCCGATCATCGTGAGGCTGTGACCCCGGGCGAGGGCCCGCGAAGCGAAGCTGTGACGTGGATCACGGGGTGGCGGAAACCTCCGACGGCGTGTCCAGTCGCCCGCGAGGCGGTCCGCGACCGAGTCGGTGACGTTCTTCAACGAGTGCAGCGCAGGTGGCCGTGGCGGGCGGTCGTCTGGACCTGGGTGTGGCCGAGGAGGTTGGCGATCATCGGCAGGCTCAGGCCGAGCGCGAGCGCCCTGGAGGCGAACGAGTAACGCAAGCCATACAGGCGGGCGTCTTCGAGCCTGGTCTCCCCACGGTCGACCGCCACCAGGGATTAGCGCGGGCAGGCGGGTGCCGCGCATGTGGCCGGAAAACGCCCAAGGGTGTCAATGGCAACCTGTTGGTCTTCCCAACAGCCTGGTCCGGAGCACTCCAGCGGACAATCAATGTGTGCAGTTTTCGGTTGCCACTAATGGGAGATTTACAGTTGCCCGCTACATGAGTTCAGCCCAGCGCCAAATCGCCTGCCTCGCTCTTGGTTCTTCCGGAACAGCAAGGCCTGTTAAACAGGACCCTGGCGGCATGATCCATTACCCCGGAATACACGTGCGTCGTGGAAAGGCGCTATTTCCTAGCGGGTGCGAATCCCGCCCGGCAACACTCGCTCCAGTCGGTAGCAAACGGAGCGGGTAGTGGATGTGACGACATGGCCTGAAGCACTCCGCTGAGAAAGGGTCGCCTTGGGCGGCTCGGCGACCATGTGGGCCGCAACGCGAGTGAACACAGAGCAGGTGCGTTTCATTCTGTATTGTACAATCTGTCCCCGCCCTAGCGCTTGGAATTGGCAAGAATGGACGAGGGCGATAAATTGAAAGGGAGCTTGAGCGACGGAGGACATTCGATGGTTCCGAACACAGACAAGGCGGGTAAATGCAAGCTGTGTCAGCGGGAGAAGCAACTTCAAGTGAGCCATATTGTGCCGCGCTTTGTGCGGAGGACGTTGCGCGGTACGGGTGTGGTGGAGGATCCAAGGTACTACACGGGAGAGGGTGGGAACTTCGGCAAAATGGAACAGGATTTGCCAAAAAGAGCGTGGCTCTGCCGAGACTGCGAGCAGAACCTATCGGTGAGCGAGAAGGAATTTGCTGAAGTCGTGTACCACGGACTGTGGCATCAGCGCAGTCAGGGGAACCCGGTTGATGAGGAAGGTGTTCGCAGGTTCCTCGTGTCGATGGCTTGGCGTACTTGGCACTGCTTTGACGAGCACAAGGAGCGACCGTTCAGTAGAGCGTCAAATGGGGGCCGGTTGCGCGAAGCGGAAGAGGTCTGGAGAACGTACCTCCTGGGCAAGCGCAGTGATGTGGCGGATTTCAAGCAGCATATCCTAGTGCACCCTAGGAGTATGACTTACCCTGGCCGACACGTACCTGGGCTGTACAGTTACTTGACTCGTGGCTTCAACCTCGATCTTCTCGGACATGGTGGCCCCGAGGAAGCGATAGTCATGGTCCATACGAAAATCCCAAAGCTTTCTATGTTCGGGGTCGTGGAGCCGACCAAATGCGGGCATTGGTCTGGCACCCTGGTAGAACCGGGACTCGGAGAGACGTGGTTACACCAGAAGGCCTCGGTGCCACCCGGGCTGTTTGAATACATGGCCGGACAAGGCCAGAAAACGCTTGGAGTATTCGACGGCGTTCCAGAGGCGGTGAGGGAGAAGACAAGGCAGAAAATGGACCGTTTGATTAAACGCGAAGGGGAGTCCTACCTCGGAAGAGATGGCGTTCGAGCGATGGTTGCGGACGATATGGTGGAATTGCCGGAGGAAAGCATTGTGTCGGATGCAGTTGACTTGGCGTCGAGTCACTCCGAGGAGACAGTCCGACGGACCGGTGATGTGATTGGGTACTTGAGTGAGGCGGAGATGAAGTCTCTTCACCGGGAAATAAACAGGATCGGTAACCGTTGTAAGGTCCTTGGCCTCGAAGAAAGGTTGAGCCTACTGGCCGATGGGAAGGAGGGAGTTGTGGGACAAGGTAAGGCGATCTTGGTGGGAGCAGAAGCGTATAAGAACCGACAGCGGGCAGAGCAGCGGTCGCGCTTGCCGATTATATTCGGACTGGATACGGAAGACGTGACAATCTCTATTGGCGCAGAAATCGTGGAATTGCCGAAGGGCCATTCAGAAAGAGGCATCAGGTACCTGCCTCTCTAAGGACGAACGCGTCCAGGCGATGGACCGCGAGAACAGACGGAAGAGTAGCGGTACGTGGGTGGCCGTCTGATAACCGGTTGCGGCCGGCGCCACGACGCGACGCTTGGATTCCACGGCGCGCTGGCCGTAGACCTTGCCGACGGCCGTGGTTTCGGCGCTTGTCGATGAACGGCCGGTCTGGTTGCGCTCCGGGGTGGCGTGTGTCCGAACTCGAATAGGTAGCGAACCGTATAGCCATGGCTGAGGGATGAGACGCTCGTCAAAGGAAAGTTTGGGTTGCGACACGGTGATCCGGAAACGGTTCCCCGAAGTCGAACACCGGTCGATCAAGGCTTTGACAGCGGTTTGGGACGACGTCGTCGATCGGATCATCAGTGAGATGATGACGCTGGCCGAAGCCGATCATGTTGAACTGCATATCAACATCCGCGAGGACATGGTCATGGAACTTGTCTCGCTTCAGTTTTGGTTGGCCGAGCACGTCGTCGAGAAGCGGGTCGCGGGCCGGGATTTGTCATCCATTGACCCCGAACAGGAGAAGGAGGAATGTCTCGGCTCGGAAGGCGCAGGCGCCATTGGCGGCACGGCCCGGATGGTCCATGAGCACATCTGGTCGAAGCACATGCAGGAGCGATGGAAGCCGAAATCGGCTAAGGCGTTCGAACGCGAGGCGAACCCAAAGCTGACAAAACTGGCGATCAAGCCGGTCAACAAGAACCATTTCATTCCGCGCTGGTTCATCCGTGACCACTGGGCAACAGACAGCAAGATTCTGCGGTGGCGACGAACATCCGGTGGTTGGACATCGTCCCAGCGCGGATTGGGCGAGTGGGGCTATCGCCACAGGATGTACAGCGATCGGTTCGAGGCCTATTTCGGCCTTGTCGAAGGGGACGCCAAGCGCCCGATTGAGATGCTGCTCGAGACGCGCCCTCTAAACATACCTCAGCGGGAAGCTCTTGTGGGGTTCCTTGTCATCCAGTTCTTGCGCAATCCCTACACCATCGCCGCGATTCAACGGGGCCTTGCGCCCGTGATTGCGGAACTTGGCCATGGTGACGATCCTGAGATGCCTCGCAAGGCTTATGAATCGCTGTACCGTAACAACGAGTTTTATCATCGAATTGCGGCTCCAGTGATGTGGAGTCCTTGGGCGATCGTGCGTGCCGAGCGTCCGGTGTTCGTCTTGCCCGACACCTTTGCTATGCGGGCGAGCGTGAGGGACGGCATGCGATTGATCGCGCCGCTGACGCCCACCGTTTGCTTTGTCACTCTCCCAGGAGTCGAGCGGCCAAAGGGGATCGTTCCTCGCAACGTGCGCGCGGATGAAGAACTCGGCTACCGGATTTCCCTGGCTTTGACCCAAGCCGTAGCCCACGAGTTTCTGTCCCATCCGGATTTCAGTCCGCTAGAAGGTGACGCTGAGTCGCCGAACGATCTTCTGACGGACATTGCCGGAGTCGTAGACGCGAGGGCTGAAGACTAGGTTCACCGTCAAGAGGATGGCTAAGAAAAGACGCCCTTTCAGAAAAAAGGGCTCCAAGCCAAATAAGCAGAATTCGTCAGCTAGGTCAGCGACAAGAGCTGGATCAAATGCCGGACGTGGGTTCCGGTTTCAGGACGCTGTTGCGGGCTGGCTTGCGGTGTGTATATGGGCTGGCCAGAGACCACCGTCAATCATGATTCCGGAAGGTGGCGATGACGTAGAATTGCGCGGCGCGGAGACAACCTTTGTACAGATCAAGAGCCGGCGCGACCATCTGGGCGACTACCCGGAAAGCGCTGCCCTTCGACATGTACGGGACTTGTGGGACCGCTGTATTGGTTCCACCCCACAACCTGATTTGATGGAGTTGGTTCTTGAACGAGATGTTGTCGGATTCGCTCCGTCAAGAGGCCATTGGACGACCCACGCAATCGATGGACCGATCAGGGCAAGGCTTGTAAATGTCTCCGGGTCAGGCGATCTCTTCACAAGAACGTCGATCACGGTCGCTGGTTCGCCTCAAGAGGCGTCGATCAATGTGATCGCCGATCAATTGAACTGTTCCCCCGTCGTCGCCCAGATGTGTTTTGCCGAATTGCTAGTCCGAGTTGGTGACTTGGCCGACGGCAACGGAAGACTTCGGCCGGAAGATTATCGCGGATTGTCCGTGAGTGACACGGAAGGATTGATCCGCGACGTTTTGGCCGCCGTCGATGTCGGTGCGATCGAGCGCGCGGTCCGTGATGGAGTTTGTGAGCCTGTCGATTTCCTGACACCACTTTACGACCCGAATTTCTATCTTGGGGTCGACGTTGAGCCTGGCCATATAGCTGCAGGTCTGGTGTCAGAGCGCCCGAGAGAACGGTCTGCTGTTGTCCAAGCCATTGATGCACGGCGCACCGCGCTCATCGTTGGCCCTTCGGGAGCAGGGAAATCAGCGATCATGTGGGAAGCGGCGCATGCGCTTCGCCACACAGTGCGGTGGTTCCGAATACGTCGGCTTGACATAACCGACATTCCGACGGTACGGCGGCTGGTGCGGACATTCCGTGCATCAAAGGACAGCCCCGTGGGTTTCGTCATGGACGATGTTGGACGAAATGGTACGGAGAGCTGGGGGGCATTGCTGAAAGAAGTCATGTCGGTCCCCAGTGTTGTCATGCTTGGTTCTGTCCGGGAAGAAGACGTCACGCTGATTGCCGAACGTGCGCGTGCAGCAGAAGTGCGCGTAGACCCCGATGACGAACTGGCAGAGCGCCTCTGGCGTGAACTGCGGGACACAGGGAAAACGGGTTGGGCCGGCTGGCGAGAGCCCTGGCGTTTCAGCAAGGGGCTTCTGCTCGAATATGTTCATATACTGACCCGGGGACGACGGATGCAGGAGCTCTTGTCCGATCAGGTCGCCGCCAGAATTTCGGATCCATCACGTTCGCTCGAACTTGACATTCTTCGGTCCGGAGCATGGGCGGGAACCGCACAAGCGGAAATAGATGCGTTGCGATTGGCTCGGAGACTCTCGGTCAGCGAGGGGGATCTGTCGCGAGCGCTCCAGCGGCTTATTCAAGAGCATTTGATTCGGTCGCCAAAGCCAGGCACGCTGGCCGGTTTGCACCAGTTGCGATCAGAAAAGTTGCTGCGTCTCACCCATCAACTGCCGCTGCCGACTCTTGACGCGAGTTTCGAGAATACGGTCGTGAGCGTGCATCCCATGGATCTCGAACCATTGATTGCCGACGCTTTATCGCAGCGACGACTGTCGGTTTCGGCGGTGGTTCATAGCTTGATCAGCCGTTTGGAGCAGGAACCTGACGCGTTAGCGCTAGCATCCGCGCTTCGAGGCTTGGGCTCCGGACGTATTGCCGCGGGAGTGGATGAGTGGCTAGGCACGTCCGAGGCGCGTGCGTTGCTGCCTACGCAGGTCGGAAGCGCTGCGATGATAGGGGTTTCCGGCATTGACTTCGGCAGCCTCCCCATTCTCCCGGAGATCCAAGCAGCAGCCAATCGGCTCTCGGAAATCAAAGGTTCGCGGCAAGACGATCCGCGACATCTGTTGATGGATCAGATGTCGCCAAACACGCTATCTGCCTCACTCGAAACGGCCGATCTAAAGAGCTTGAACGAGATCCTTGCGGCTCTGGTCGGTACGCCTTTGGCGCCGGCAGTTCTCGCCGCATTGGACCATGCACCGCCATCGCTGTTGAGTGCTGACCTCAGAATTGTGGGTTCCGTTTTGGGGACACTAGCCGCGATAGATCGGGGGATTGCCGAGGAATGGGTCTCAAAGGTCGGGCAAAAAGCGCTTTTCTCAAGAATTGAGGATGAGACCGCATGGGCAGGTGTGGTCACCACTGAAGACGGAAATGAGGGCCTGATCGTCCGCTGCGACCTTTGGTATGTGGCTGGCTCCAAGCAAGGAAACCCTCACGACGCCGTGGTAAGTCTCTGTGAACTACTCTTGGCTCTCTGTCCCGCAGCAGAGATCGCGGGGTCGCGGGCGATCACTTCGAGCGGGCAACTGGCCGGGATAAAGAATGTCCCGCTCGCGGAGAAACGGATTCCCAGGGCAAATCTTCCTCCTCCGTCCATTCCTCCATGGAATCGGCGCTGGATTGATGCAATTGCGCGCCGCGTGGCTGCGCCGAGCTACAGCGACTATCTCACTCGCGGAGTGGCCATCCTGGATGCGCTTGTGCCGGCACTGGAACGGATTTTCGATGCTCATCTCAGAGGGAGGGACGCGCTGGCTGAGTTGTTCAAAACTCTCAATTCGCTCAAGGAAGCCACTGAGGCGCTGACACCGCCCTCCATGTCGTCCCGCGATGCTTCAGGCGTGGGACCTAGCGACAAGAACACATCTGTGACGAAGTTTCAGAACCTGCTTCACAGTACGACCACGAATCTCATCACGCGGTTCGCCGCGCTTCCGGATCAAGCGGGTAGCTATATCGCTTGGCTGACTGAACTAATATCCGACGTGGATACGGTAGTTGCCGAGGAGCCATGGCATCTTATCGCAGACGGCGTTCCGCAGGCGCTTGGGCGGCTGAAGACACTACTTGGAACACTGCAATCGTTGGCCGGCGAGTCCCACGAAAGGCAGGAGGCCCCAGTGGTGACTTGGCGGGCGCGCGGGAAGGTTGCGCGTGCGGGCAACGCGCTGCGGTTTATTTCGGTCGCTGCCAACGCAGCAGCCGAAAGGCGATTGATCGAACGCAAGAACGGGTTCGAGCGCGGGGCGCGGGCCTTAGGTGTCGAAGCGATATTCCATCTACGGGTGGATATTGCGGGCATCGTGCCGTGGCCGCCCGCCGACGTTCTGGCCCTATTGCCAGCACACGATATCGAGACCGCGATTGTTGCGGTTGATCAGTCTATTGATTCTCTGCGGTCGGTGGTGGATGCCAAGGAGCATTTAACGGTCATGCCGCTTGTCAGAGGGATCGCGATCCCGGCATTTGCGAAGTCCGGCTATTCTTCGCTTCTGCCGGACGCCGAAGGCGGTGCTTCTTGGTTGACGCATCTCGGTCTAAAGAGCTCAGCATCCGGCACGGCGGATCTGTTCGAAGAAGTTCTGAGCGTGGCTGGTGAACTGGGATCGATGGATCGTCTCCGGCTTGGCCTTGAAGGACGGCCACACGAAGAGATCGATATTCGCCGGGAGCTAGCCAGCCGCTTGGAGAAGAACATACGAATGCTCAACCACGGACTAGTTGGCGTTGACGAAGAAGTTCGAAGAGAGGTTTTCGAGCTGGTCGAAATACTTCAAAGCGATGAGATTGATTTTGCGGCTGAGGCGCAAGCCGCGCTTGATGGCCGACCTGGGGAAATCGTAAAAATAGTGGGATGCCTTTCTTTGGTCTTAATCGAAAATGAATTTCGACAGATGACTTAGAAAGGTGGACGTCGGCGGCACCGAGGGGGAGCCACGTCTCGGCCCGCCCATTCCCCACCGGCTGTTTCAACGGCGATGACCAAGAGCCAACTCCTGGAAGCCCTGTCCGAATCGACCGGGCTCCAAAGGAAGGACGTGGCCTCGGTGCTCGATCAGCTCGGCGTGGTCATCGAGCGTCACGTCGAGAGAGGCGCGGTGGGAACGTTCACGCTTCCCGGCCTGCTGAAGATCAAGGTGGTAGGCAAGCCTGCGACAAAGGCGCGCAAGATGATCTCGCCGTTCACCGGCCAGGAGATCACGGTGGCCGCAAAGCCCGCCGCGTGAGCGGTGAAGGTTCAGCCCCTGAGCGGGCTGAAGCGCATGACGGAGTAGGCCCTCTGGGCCGGCGGGAAAGGAGCACGGTTGAGTCGTTCGGACACAGAGCGGGATGGTCGCCACTCGCGTGCTGTCGCGGCGTGCGTGGCCCGATGCCTGCGGTGGACGAAAATCCCACCCGGCATGGAACTTCGCCGTCCCCTTGCGCGATCGGCCATCGCACTGAACCAGGGCGTCGACGCCATGGGACGCCGGGAGATGCCGGGTTTGCGGACACGCGGTGTTGACCATGTGTTGATTTGTTCGTGAGCGAAGTCATCCGGTCTTTCGAGAGGAATTTTACTTTATTGTTTTCAGCTAGTTACGGACTGCTGGCGGTAGGACAAACACTACACGGCTAAGTTTCAAACCCGCCCGTGCCACATCGAGAGGCGGTATGCCCGAACTGCCCGATGTCCTGCTCTACATCCACGCCCTGGAGCCGCGGGTCGTAGGCGAGACCCTTGAGAAGGTCCGCCTCGCGAGTCCGTTTCTGCTTCGGTCCGTCGAGCCGCCGATACAGGAGTGCGAAAACCGCAAGGTCCTGGGTCTCCGCCGCCTGGGCAAGCGCATCGTCTTCGAGCTGGAGGACGATCTCTTCCTGGTCTTTCACCTGATGATCGCCGGGCGTTTCCGCTGGCGCCCGGCGCGGGCGCGCATTCCGGGCAAGCTGGGCCTGGCGGCATTCGACTTGTCGTCCGGCACCCTGGTCCTCACCGAGGCGGGTTCCATGAAGCGAGCTTCGCTGCATCTCGTGCGCGGCGCGGCAAAGCTGAGGGAGCACGATCCCGGGGGCATTGAGGTGCTGGAATGCAGCCCGGAGGACTTCCGGCAGGCGCTGCTGAGCGAGAACCACACGCTCAAGCGTTCCCTGACCGATCCGCGCTTGTTCAGCGGCATTGGCAACGCCTACTCCGACGAGATCCTCCATCGCGCCCGTCTGTCGCCGATGAAGCAGACGCGCCATCTCGACGGGGCGGAGATCGAAGCGCTCCATGCCGCGGTGCGCGAGGTGCTTGAAGACTGGTGCCGCAGGCTCCGGGAGGAGGCCGGAGACGATTTCCCCGAGAAGGTCACCGCGTTCCGGCCGGGCATGGCCGTGCATGGGAAATACCGGGAGCCGTGCCCGGAGTGCGGCGCCCGCGTGCAGCGGATCCGTTATGCGGCCAACGAGTGCAACTACTGCGCCCGGTGCCAGACCGGAGGACGGCTCCTGGCCGACCGCTCGCTGTCGCGTCTCATGAAGAAGGATTGGCCGCGGACGCTGGAGGAGTTGGAGGAGATCAGGACCGAACGAAGTCTCTAGGAGGTTGTCGGATTTTGCGCCCTTCGACTTCGCTTCGCTACGCTCAGGACGAACGTTTAAGCCAAGGACTTCTGATGAAGATTCCGTTCGTCCTGAGCGTAGCGAAGCGAAGTCGAAGGGCGCCGACCCATGCCGTGGGCGCTTTTCAACAACCACCTGGGCTCCTGGTTGTGCAGTGTGCGGGGCGGCTACCGCAGCTTGATTCCCTGCCGCCGTTTTTCTTCCGCCACTTCCCAACCCCCTTGCGTGTACCACTCGACCTGCCGGAACAGTCCGCTGAGAATCTTGACGTCCCGCTCCTCGAGGCCGGCGCGGCCGAGGACCCGGCGCAGGGCCAGCAGGATGTGCTCGGGGTTCTGCGGGTCGAGGAAACCGACCTTGAGGAGGGTCTCCCTCATGCGGTCGAACAGGGCCTCCACCGACTCCGCGGACGCGCGCTCGATGCGCTCTTCCCGCGGCGGGCCCAGGACGGCGGCCAGGTAGACTTCGTAGAGGCACACCATGACCGCCTGGGCGAGGTTCAGGGAAGGTTGCTCCGGGTGGCTCGGGATGGTGACGAGGCGCTGGCAGTGCTTGAGGTCGGCGTTGCTGAGCCCGTGGTCCTCGGGGCCGAAGATGAGCGCCGCGGGCCTGGCGTTCTCGCTCCGTGCGGCGGCCACCAGGTCTTGCGCCGCTTCGCGCGGCCGTTCGACGTGGTCGCGGTACAATCCCTTGCGGCAGGTGGTGCCCACCACCAGGCCGCAGTCGGCCACGGCTTCGCGCAGGGTGTCGAACCGGCGGGCGCCGTCGAGTATGTCCCGGGAGTGGGCCGCCATGGCCCGCGCCGAAAAGCTGTCGGTGCGCCCTCCGCCCACCAGCGCCAGGTCACGAAGGCCGGTATTCTTCATCGCCCGGGCGACGGAGCCGATATTACCGGACCCCTTGGGCCGCACCAGCACCACGCGGATCTTTTCGAGTGTCTCGGTCAAGGCGAAACCGGACGAGCCGGGCCGCTCCACGGCCGGGCCCGGGATGAATCGACAGCCGGTCAGGAGCCCTTGGCCCTGGCGGCGGCAATCATCCTTGCGAGTTGCTCCAGTGGAATGAGGCCCCTCACGATCTGGTCCCCGACGATCAGGGCGGGAGTTCCGGTGATGCCCAGCGCGGCGGCAAGCTTGCGGGTGTCGCCGATGGCTTTGAGTATCGTGGGCGACTGCATGTCTTTCCCGAGCCGCTCCGTGTCGAGACCAACGGAACGGGCGACGGCCATGATGGTCTCGTCGTCCAGGTTGCCCTTGACGCGCATCAGGGCTTCATGGAACTCGACATAGCGCCCCTGTTCCCGGGCCGCCAGCGCGGCCTGGGCGCCCTTCATCGAGTCGGGTCCCAGGATCGGCCACTCCTTGTAGACCACCCGCAACTTCGGGTCCTGCTTCTTGATCGCCTCCAGTGTGGGTGCGAAGCGCTTGCAGTAGCCGCAGCGGTAGTCGAAGAACTCCACCAGGGTCACATCGCCGTCGGGATTGCCGCCCACGAACGAATGCGGGTCGGCTAGAATCGCGTTCCGGTGCTTTCGTAACACCGTCTGGTCGCGTTCCGCCTGTTGCTCCTGCTGCTTCGCCCGGTGTCGCTGTACGGCCTCGAAGATCACTTCCGGGTTCTCGAGGAGATACTCGCGGACGATCTTCTCGATTTCTTCCACCGAGCGTTGCGCGGAGGCCTGTTGGGCCCCGGCCATGGCGGCCAAACCGAGAAACAGCAGCAATGCCGCGATGCGGAGTATTTGGCGTGGCATGGGCGTCCTTTCTTGAATGACGGGGACAAGTCTGAAACGGATCGGCTCAGTCTACAGGACATCCGCGTGCCCTGCCAGCGGCCAGGGCACGGGAGGCCGCAATTCAGGGTGGGAGCCCGCCCTTGAAATTCTCATCAAGATTCCATAATACTGGAAATATGGAACATAAGGACGCGGTGGGCGCGCTGGCCGCGCTCGCGCAGGACACACGGCTGGATATCTTCCGCCTGCTGGTGGAGGTGGGGCCGGAGGGGCTGCCCGCCGGCCAGATCGGGAAGCGGCTCGGGCTGCCGCTGGCCACCCTGTCGTTTCACCTCAATACGCTGAAGCAGGCCGGGCTGGTGGAGTTCAGGCGGGAGTCGCGCTCGCTGATCTACCGGTCCAACTTCGCAACCATGACCGAGTTGCTCGGCTATCTCACGGAGAACTGTTGCGGCGGCAACCCGGAGGCGTGCGGCGTACCGGTCTGTAAGCCTTCCCGGGACGATCCATGGAACAACCCGAAACCAACCCGAAAGACTTCCCGCGTCGCCTGACCGCCGAGGCCGTCGGCACGGCATTCCTGCTGGCCGCGGTGGTGGGCTCGGGCATCATGGGAGAGCGGCTGGCCGGCGGCAACGTGGCGGTGGCGCTGCTCGCCAACACCGTGTCCACGGGCGCGGCGCTGACGGTGCTGATCCTGACCTTCGGACCCATCTCCGGCGCCCACTTCAACCCGGCGGTGACGGTGGCCGAGGGTTTCCTGGGCGGGCTGGCGTGGCGTGACGTCCCTGGCTACGTGGCCGTGCAGATCATTGGCGCCGTCGCCGGCGTCATCGTCGCCAACCTGATGTTCGACGAGCCCGCGGTGTTCTTCTCGCAGAAGCATCGTGTCGGGGCGGGGCAATGGCTCGGCGAGTTCGTCGCCACCTTCGGGCTGCTGTCGGTGATCCAGGGC
>JAPOQB010000162.1 GCA_026710965.1 Deltaproteobacteria bacterium
CTTCCGCCCGGGGAGTTGGCGCATGCCGCGCAGCGCCGGAAGCTCGCGGGCCTGACCCGGCGCCTTTTGGCCGTGGCCGAGCACTACTATCGTTCGGGGGACGCCGGGCTCGGCTACCTGCCGTTGCGCTGTGCCGGCGCGGTGGCGGCGGCCCGGAACATCTATGCGGCCATCGGCCACCGGGTGTTGCGGCGGAAGGAGCGGGCCTGGGACAGCCGGACCTATATCACGGGTCCACACAAGCTGGTCCTGGCCGCGCGGGGGTTGGGCCGGGCGGCGGCCTCGCTGCCGCGAAGGATGGCGCATCCGTGGTCCGCGGTCCCCATTCGTTCGGTGTGGCGGTTTCCCTCATGAAGTCTTTCCTCAGGCCATGGATCCGCCAGCGGCTGCAGGGTTATCGGGAGCAGGTGAACGAGGTGGACACTTCGAAGCCGCTCCGGACCGGTTCCGCGCGGACCGTCGCCGTGGTCGGCGGCGGCCTCGCCGGCATCGCGGCGGCGTCCCTGCTGGGGGAGCGGGGCTTTCAGGTGCGCTTGTTCGACAAGAACCGCTACCTCGGAGGCAAGGTCGGGAGTTGGGCGGTGGAGTTCCCGGACGGGTTCCGGGCCCAGGTGGACCATGGCTTTCACGCCTTCTTCCGTCACTACTACAACCTGTCACGGTTCCTCGACGAGACGGGAGTCCGCGGTAACCTCCAAGGCATCGAGGACTATCTGATTCTCGATCGAGGCGGGCGCCGGTATGGTTTCGCCGGCGTGGACACGACCCCGGTCCTCAACATCCTGTCGCTGATGCGGAACGGATTCTTCAGTCTGCGGGACTTGGCGTTCAACCGGCGGATCGGCGAGCTGCGCGCGCTGCTGCGGTATGACCGGCGCCGGACCTTCGAGGCCTGGGACGGCATCAGCTACGACCAGTTTGCCGCGCGGGCACGGCTTCCCGCGGGGTTGAAGCTCGTGTTCGGCGCCTTCGCCCGGGCCTTCTTCACTCCCGGCGACCGGATCAGCGCGGCGGAACTCATCAAGGCCTTTCATGTCTTCTATCTCAGCCACGACCACGGCCTGCTGTATGACTACTTCACGCGCAACTACCACGAGGCGTTGATCGAGCCGGTGCTGTCGCGGCTCTCGGCGGCCGGGGTCCGGGTCGAGCTGGGCGCCCCGGTAGAGGAACTGGCCCGCGGGCACGACCGGTTCCGGGTCAACGGACAGCCATTCGACTACGTCATCCTCGCCGCGGACACGGCGGGAACGCGGCGCCTGGCGGAGCGGTCGCCATGGCTACGGGACAGTGCGCCGGAGCTCCACCGGCGCTTGACCGGCCTGCGGTCCTCGCCGGGTTATGCGGTCCTGCGCATCTGGCTCGACCGGCGCGAGGGCGAGGGCTGGCCCGTGTTCGTTGTCACCGAGAAGCGTCAGGTGCTGGACTCCGTGACCTTCTACCACCGGTTCGACCCGGACGCCCGGGACTGGGCCCGCGGAACCGGGGGCGGAGTCTACGAGCTTCACTGTTACGCGTTGCCGCCCGGGCTGTCGACGGAGGCCGAGGTCCGGGCGGAGCTCCTGCGGGAGCTGTACCACTATCTGCCGGCGTTGCGGGACGCGCGCGTGCTGTACGAGCACCTTCAGCTCCGCCGTGACTTCACCGCCTTCGACCGCGGTCTCCACGAGGCGCGCCCCGGGTACGACCCGGGGGTGGCCAACCTGTACCTGGCCGGGGACTGGGTCAAGCTGCCGGTGCCCGCCATGCTCATGGAAGCGGCGTTCACCTCGGGTCTGTTCAGCGCCAACGCGGTGCTGGCGGCCAATGGGTTGCGGGAAGAACCGGTGTGGTCCGTGCCCCGGAAGGGGATACTGGCCTAGTGTCCTGTCCCACGTAATTCTTTACCAATCTGCTGGTCTTTCTTGTCGTCGGCTGCGTTGCTCTTCCTCGCGTGGTGCCCGCCACTGCTCGTCATCGCGCCTTGCCGACAACAAGAAATCCTGCGCATCTTGGCAAGAATCACGTGGGACAGGACACTAGCCATGCGTTACACCTACCTGACCGTCGACTTCCTCATCCTCGTCGTGCCGTTGCTGTACACTTGGCATCCGCGCATCCGGTACGACCGTCGTTTCCCGGCGCTTGCGCTGTCGGTGGCGGTGGTGAGCCCGTGCTATCTCGCCTGGGACGCGCTGGTGACTCGCCGGGGAGAATGGAGCTTCAATCCCCGGTACGTCACCGGAGTCGACCTCTTCGGCCTGCCGGTGGAAGAGGTGCTCTTCTTCGTGGTGGTGCCCTACAGTTGCCTGTTCATCTACGAGAGCCTGCCCCGTTTTCACGGCAACCGCGCCGTGAAGTTGCCACCGGCATGGTTTGTCGCCGCCGCCGTGGTGCTGGGACTCCTGGCCGTGCTGTCGAGCAGCGGGGGCTACACCTGGAAGGCGCTGGCGTCGTGCGCGGCGTTCCTCGCGTGCGGCTCCCTGATCAAACCAGGGTTTGTCGCCGGCACGCGTTACTGGCTCTGGCTCGCGATCTGCTACATTCCGTTTCTGGTGTTCAACTCCGTCCTCACCATGCTTCCGGTGGTGGAATACAACGCTGCCGCGATTCTCGGTCCCCGGGTCGGAACCATTCCGGTCGAGGACTTCCTCTACAACTATTCGTTGCTCTCGTTCTACGGTTTGTTCTACGCGTTGTTCGAAGATCGCCGTGAGGCGCCCAGGTTCGGCCCATGACGCGAGATCGTTACAGCTCGGTTCGCGAGGCCCCCATCAACCCCGACCACTGGTACGCGGTGGCGACGACCGACGAGGTGCGGCGCGAGCCGGTGGGGACGGTGGTATGGGACCGGCCGGTGTGCCTGTTCCGCGACTCGGCGGGCGCCGTCCACGCGCTGGAGGATCGCTGTCCGCACCGCCTGGTGCGCCTCAGCCGCGGCCGGGTAGTGGGCGACGGCATCGAGTGCCGCTACCACGGCTGGCGCTTCGGCAACGATGGCCAGTGCCTGCATGTGCCGGGCCGTGACCCCGCCGGCATACCGGAGACGGCGCGAGCGAAGGGCTACCCGGCGCGCGATCAGGACGGCTTCATCTGGGTCTTCCCGGGCCGGCCCGAGCTGGCGGAAAGCGTCCACCCCATGCCGATGCCGGAGTGGGGTGACCTCGACTTCATCCCCAGCATCGCCCCCCTGTCCTGTGAGGCCCATTTCTCCTTCGTCATCGAGAACCTCATGGACATGTACCACGACCACCTGCACCAACGTCATCAACCCTGGAGCGCCGACGCCCTGCTGGAGGTGAACCGCGGAGAGGGGTGCGTGGAGGCGCGTTACTCCGCTACCGCCTACTACCGGATCGACCGCATCTGGTCGGCGCTGCAACTGGCGCTGCCGGCGCTGCGACGGCCTCACCCGGTGCCGCTGGTGGTGACGTATGAGTACCCGCACTGGAAGGCGAGGCTGGGGGACGAGTTCACCCTGTACGGGGTTTTCTGCCCGGAGGGTCCGCGCCGGACCCGTGTCCATCTGGTCCACTACACTTCGTTGCACCGGCTCGACTCTTTCAGGAAGGCGCCCGCGGCGGTCCGCCGGGGTGTGAAGCGGTGTCTCCGAAACATCGCCAGGAGACTCCTGAAAAGGCTCATCAGCCAGGACGTGCCGATGATCGAGGAAGAGCAGCGGGCCTACGACACGGCGCCGGAGCGCCGGCCTCTCGAGCTCAACCGGGCCCTCCACGCGGTGCAGGGGCTGATCGGGAAAGAGGCGCGAAAGGCTGCCGGCGAGCCCGCGCGGGCTTCGCAGCAGACGCTTTAAGCGGTAAAATGGCGGCAAGGGTTGGCGCTCACGGGCCGGAAGCGGTGTGGGGGCGAGCCCGACATCGGGCCGGCCTGGAGGTGTCTCATGAGAAGAACGGGTTTCCTTGTCATTCTCGCCTTCGTTCTGGCGCTCCCGGTCCACGCCGGCGGCCAGCAGTTCACCGCCGAGACCCTCGACGCCATGGTCAAGGTCCGGGCCGAGGTGCCGGCGGACGCGCGCACGGCGGCCTCCCTCGGGCCGCTGCGGGAGGGGAGCGGCGTCATCATCGACTCCAACGGGCTGATCCTTACCATCGGCTACCTGATTCTCGAGGCGTCGCATGTCCAGGTCACCGACTCCGGCGGCAGGACCGTGCCGGCCAGGATCCTGGGTTACGATCATGCCACGGGGTTCGGCCTGCTCCGTGCCACGTCCGCCGTGGGCGGCTCCCGGCCGCTGCCGCTGGGCCTGTCGGAAAGTCTGGCCCGGGGCGCGGAGGTGGTGATCCTCAGCTACGCCGGGAACGGCCCGACCGGGCAGGGCGCCTACGTGGTATCGCGCCGGGAGTTCGCCGGTTACTGGGAGTACCTGCTGGACCGGGCGATCTTCACCGCGCCGCACAGCGCCGCCTTTGGCGGGGCGGCGTTGATCGACCGCAGCGGCAGCCTGCTGGGCATCGGCTCGCTCCAGGTGCCGGAGGCGATCCCCGGGCAACCCGTTCCGGGCAACATGTTCGTCCCCATCGACCTGCTGAAGCCGATCCTGTCGGACCTCGCCCGGAAGGGGCGGTCCGGGACGAGGTCGAGGCCGTGGCTCGGCGCCCAGATGGAAGAGGCGGGTGGACACGTGGTGATCCGTCGTGTATCCAGGGGAGGGCCGGCGGCGCGGTCCGGACTCGAGCCGGGTGACCTCATCGCGGGGGTGGGCGGGGTGGCCGTGAAAGGGCTCGCGGACGTGTACCGCAAGGTCTGGGCCCTGGGCGCTCCCGGGGTCGACGTGCCGCTCAACATTCTCAAAGGGGTCCGCGTCGAAGAGGTGCGGGTCGTGTCCGGCGACCGCTACGACTTTCTGCGATTGAATCCGAGTCAATGACCCCACGCGTCGGTACGGGGCTCTCCGAGCACCGATGACCCGGCCGCTCGAGGAGAAACCGTGACCTTTACCGAACGCCGCCGACAGTATCGCCAGCTCCTTCAGGGCACGGATTGTTTCCACCCGGCGTCGGTGTTCGATCCGGTCTCGGCCCGGCTCGCCGAGGCGGCCGGTTTCGAGATCGGCATGCTGGCGGGCTCCATCGCTTCGGCCACGGTGCTGGGGGCCCCGGACATCGTCGTGTTGACCCTGACGGAGTTCGCCGAGCAGGCCCGCCGCATTGCCCGGGCCGGCCGGCTGCCGCTGATGGTGGACGCCGACCATGGCTACGGCAATGCCTTGAGCGTCATGCGGACCGTCGAGGAGCTGGAGGCGGCAGGCGTCGCCGCGCTGACCATCGAGGACACCCGGCTCCCGCGCGGCTTCGGGCAGGACCGGGACGAGTTCATATCCGAAGCGGAGTTCGCCGGGAAGGTGAGGGCGGCGGTGGCGGCGCGCTCGGATCGCGAGCTCGTGGTGCTGGGCCGGATCGGGGTGCTCCCGAGCCAGGGAATGGATGCCCTCGCGGCCCGCATCGGGCTCTGCCAGGAGGCCGGCGCCGACGGCGTCTTCTTCACCGGGGTGAAGTCCCGGGACCAGGTCCGGGCCATCCACGCCATCACCCGCCTGCCGGTAGTACTGGGCACCATCCCGCCGGACCTCCACGACCGCGAGTTCCTCGCCGCCAACGGCGTCCGCATCGCCCTCCAGGGCCACATGCCGTTCCAGGTAACGGTGCAAGCGCTCCAGGCGTCCTACGCGCACCTGCGGGAGGGGCGTCCGCCCGCCGGGCTCAAGGGACAGGCGGCGTCCCCGGAGCTGATGGACCTCGTGCTGGGCCGGCAGCAATACGACGCCTGGACCGACGAGTTCCTGTAACGTCTCCGGACGGAGGTAGATCCCCATTCAAGATTCGACACCCAGCACGGCGGGGCGTATCGGCCAGGTCGCCCTCGGCTTCCTGCACATGGGCTTCAATCGCGGCATTCGCGGCGCCTACGCGGTGTTCTACGTCGCCTTATTTCAGGCCTTCGGATGGTCCCGCGGGGTGACCGCCACGGCGTTGTCCATCTCGGTGCTGGTGGAAGGGTTCTCCATGCCACTGGCGGGCTCGCTGGTGGATCGTTGGGGGTCGCGCAAGACCCTGGTGCTGGGCGGGTTGCTGCTGGCCGCGGGACTCGGGTTCAGCGGCACGGTCTCGTCGCTGTGGCAGCTCTATGTCTGGGTCGGCGTGGTCACGGCGCTGGGTCTCGGCCTCATGGGCATGGTGCCCCACGTGGCCATCATCGCGCGGCAGTTCACCAAGCGCCGGGGTTTGGCCATGGGGCTGGCCTGGGCCGGCGGCGGCCTGGGCATCGCCGCCCTCCTGCCCGTGACCCAGCTCCTGGTGGACGTCTGGGGCTGGCGCTTGGCCTACGTGGGCATGGGCGCGCTGGCCTTCCTCCTCGTCGTGTTGCCCTCGGGCGTTCTCATGCCCCGGGACAAGCCGGTGCCGCGGAAGACCGTGGCGCAAGCTGCGGACGCCGGGGAGTGGACCGTGTGGGAGGCGCTGACCAGTGCCATGTTCTGGTTGCTCTTTGTTTCGCGCGTGGTCGCGAGCATGGGCAACCAGGTCATCACCAACCATCAGGTGGCCCACGCGATAGATATCGGCTATACACCGTTTTTCGCCGCTTCCGTGCTGGGGCTCATGGGGGTGTTCAGCATCTTCGGCAGGGTCCTGTTCGGCTACCTCACCGACGTGCTGAGCCATCAGATGGTGTATACGCTGGTGCAGGCGGTGTCGTCGGCGGGGATCCTGGCGCTGGTGGCGGCCGACAGCACCGAATATCCGGTGCTGCTCTATGCCTATGCCGCCTGCTACGGCCTCGGTCAGGGATC
>JAPOQB010000587.1 GCA_026710965.1 Deltaproteobacteria bacterium
CGAAACCGCCACCCGCTTGTTGTCCACGTGGGGCTGGGACAGCAGGAAGCGCCAGCTCTCCGTGAGCGCGGCGTCGAACTGGTCGTCGGAGGTCTTGGCCTGGATCTCGCCGCCGCTGACGATGTGGGTGGGCTCCGGATATCCCAGTTGCTCGAAGACGTTGGGGGCAAAGGTGCTGTAGCCCAGGGCGGCGAACTTGCGCGCCTCGATCTTGATGTAGTCCGTCAACCCGCCCTTGGGGTGGATGAGCAGCAGGGCCGGCCCCGGCTCCGTCCGTTGCGGGTGGGCCAGGAACCCGGCGACACCGTGGTCTTTTGTGTTGAACAAGCGCTCGATGAGCTGCATGGGTCCTCCCGGCTGGTGATGATGGGCGGGAGCGTAACACGACAGCGCTAGCCCGGAAAGAGGGATGGAATCGGCCTGCTACTAGCAGAGAACCGGCGGCGATAGCGTCTCACCGAAGTTCCTGTTTGCCTTCGAACGAGTCGAGCACGTCGTCGGGCAGTGGCTCGAAGAAGGAGGACGGGACGGTCATTCCTCGATCGGTCCCCACGGGTCTCGTTTCCGCCGGCGGTTTCGCGACGGGCCGGATCTCGGCCACAGGCATGTTGCGGCGGCAGATGAGAATGGTCTCGCCACCCTCTACGCTGGCGAGATACCGGGAAAGGTTGGCCTGAGCGTCGGCTATGTCGACTCGAATCATGTGCCGATTGTTGATCATTTGCGTAACTGACTTCAACCACTGGCTCTTGTGCCTGGCCAAGCCCGCGCCCCCACAACTCCGGTCACCGTCTTGACTTGCTACCCCAAATCGGCAATGGGTACGGCTATGCGAGTCATCGATGCAGACGGACATGTGAACGAGTGCCCCGCGACCTTCGACGACAAGTACATGGACCCGGCGTTCCGGGACCGGCGGCCTGCCATCGTCGGTTCGGGAGGGATGTACTACTGGATGATCGGCGAGCAGGTCGTGCCGCGGCGTTCGGGCTTCGGATGCAACAACTTCAGCACCCCGGCCAGGGTCGACGGCAAGCCCACCCGGCACGGCGCGCTGATCGAGGGGAAGAATCTCGATAGCCTGGACAGCCAGGAGCTGTCGGACCTGAACGCCCGCCTCGAGGCCATGGACGCCGAGGACATCGACGTCCAGGTGATCTATCCGACGCTCTTTCTGGCCTATCCGCTGACCACCGAGCCCGCGCTCATGTCGGCCTTGTGTTCGTCGTACAACCGCTGGCTGGGCGACACGCTGTCAGGGAGCGATCGGCTCAAGTGGGCCGGGGTGGTCAACCTGGAAGACGTGCCGGGGGCAGTGCAGACTGTCTACGAGGCCAAGAGCCTCGGCGCCTCGTCCATGATGGTGCTGGGAACCGCGGGCGACCACATGCTCGACAACCCCATGTTCCTGCCGTTCTACGAGGCCATGGCGGAGACCGACCTGACCCTGGGCGTGCACGTGGGCTGGTCCTGCCCGTCACTCAACAATCTCTACAACGAGCTTTACCCCTCCTGGATCACGGCGTTCACCATGCCGTTGCTGATGGGGTTCGTCGCCTTCATGACCGGCGGCCTCCTGGACCGGTTCCCGAACCTGCGCGTGGTCTTCCTGGAGGCAGGCTGCCTGTGGATACCGTTCGTCCTCGACCGCCTCAACCACCGGTATCCGCATGCCCACCGGCTGGCGAACCTCTACCCGCAGATCAATGTCAACGCCGCCGTCGAGCCCAACGAATACCTGAAGCGCGGCAACCTGTACTGGAGCGCGGAGGTGGAAGACGACATGCTGCCCCAGGTCATGGACCTGGTGGGGGAGGGCCAGATCGTCTTCGGCTCCGACATGCCTCACTCCGACCGGGAGCGCTACGCCGCCAAGACGCTGCGCGAGCGGGACGACATGAGCGAATCGGGCAAGAACGCGATCCTGGAGAGCAACCCCGCGCGGCTGTACGGGTTCTAGTAGGACACCAAGACACACGGAAGACAGCGCCCGCTGCTCCAAACCCGGAACGGGAGCTCGGAACCGGCAAAGACCAAGCCTGTGCAAGTCATTGATGCAGACGGTCACGTCAACGAATGCCCGGCAACGTTTGACGACAAGTACCTGGACCCGGCGTTCCGCTCCCGGCGGCCGGCCATCGTGAGCTCGGAGGGCCGGTTCTGCTGGAGAATCGGCGAGCAGGTGTTCCCGCGCCGCTCGGGCACCGGCTGCAACAACCTGAGCACGCCGGCCAGGGTTGACGGCAAGCCCAGCAGGCTCGGCGCGTTCATCGAAGGGGAGCTCCTCGACAGCCTGGACAGCCAGGAGCTGACGGACGTGAACGCCCGGATCGAAGCGCTGGAC
>JAPOQB010000365.1 GCA_026710965.1 Deltaproteobacteria bacterium
GCACGACCTTGGACGGATCGGCGGCGGCGACCGCCGCCTCGAACAAGCCGCGGAGCAGGCTCCTCTCGTCCATCCCGGTCACCGGCGCACGGTCCCGCGCCTTGCGATAACGATTCCCGTGACAACGACGATGGCTCCTATGGCTTGCTGCGCGCCGATACGCTCGTTGAACAGGAACCAGGCGACGGTGCCGGCGACGATCGGTTGCACCAGGAGACTGACGGAAACGAAGCTCGCCGGCAGGTGCGCCAAAGCCCAGGCGATCAACCCTTGGCCCAGCACTTGCGGCCCGGCGGCCAGGGCAACCAGCACGGCCCACCCCGCGGGCGTCATGACAGCCAGGGTGTCGCCGCTCAGGAGTGCGACCGGCAGAGTGACCATCGCACAGGCCGGCACCGCGTAGAGCATGATCGTGATCGTGGAAAAGCGCCGCCGCAGGCGCTCGATGGTCAACTGGTAGGCGGCATAGAACATGGCCGTCACCACGCCCAGCACGTCACCCACGAAATGCGTGCGGCTGAGTGCCAGACTTGCTCCCGAAAGCACCACCACGCCGGCCATTGCCGCCGCCAAGCCGAGCATGAACGTTCCGGTGACCCGCGTGCGGAACAGAAACCATCCGCCCAGAACGACGAACACCGGCGTCACGTTCAAGAGCAGGCTGGCATTGGCCACGGTGGTCATGAGAATCGAGTAGTGCCACACCGACATATCGCCAGCGAGAAAGGCGCCCGCCATAGCCATCCGGAGATAGACCCTCGGACCGGCGTGCTTCTCGTCGTGGACGCCTCGGTCTCTGCCCCGCACGGTCAGCGCCAGGGCCCAGTAAAGCGGTACCGCCAACAGGAAACGGTAGAACGCCGTCGGAGTCGGACCCAGTTCGCTCACGCGTACGAGAATGGGGGCGAAGGCCGTGACGACGGCGCCGACGAGGAGCGCCAGGATCGCGAGCCGCTCGGTGCGAAGTGCCGCGGTTCGCGAGGCAGGCGCGTGATCCATGGAACAACTCTATTGCAAGATTGTGTGGGGTGTGAGGCTGGGGGACAAAAGACGTCGGGGAGAGGGCAAATGCCCTCTCCCCGACTCTGCGTCAACGATAGACCAGGAAGGTCTACTACTTCTTCTTCCGCAACAGGATCGGCGACAGCGCGTCCTTGGCCTCCTTGGGCATGCCAAGAATCTGCGCGACATAGCCCTCGATCTGCTTGCCGGTCACCGGCTCGATGATGAGCTTGGCGTCCTTGGCCTCCGCGAGGAACTTCGGATCCTTCATCGTCTTCTCAAACGCGGTCCGGAGCATCTGAACTCGATCGGCAGGGATACCCGGCGGGCCCGAGAACGGGCGCTGGAACTCATACTGGTTGACCCAGCCCCGGTAGGTCGCGAGGGCCTGCTTGCCGCCCCGCTTCTCGATCAAATCCGGAATGATCAGCGAGTCCTTAAGCTCCGGGTCGGGGATCCTCCGGTGCGTGAGCACGGGGATCAACTTGTCGTCTCCCTTGGCGTCCAGCATCGCCCGGGCGGTGACCCGGATGGATTCCCAGCCCCAGCAGGCGCCGGCGACTTCCTTGGACTGCATGGCGATCCGCGACGTGGCGGTTCCGGTATAACCCGATATCACGTTGAAGTTCGTTCCGATGGTCTTGTTGAGGAGCTTCGGCAGGTCGACCCCGGTGGAGCCCGCCCGCGTGCCGCCCACCTTGATGGCCTTGTTGGGATCGGTGATGTCCTTCAAGGTTTTCACCCCGGACCAGGCCATGAACACACATGCCGGTATGCCCTTGACCGGAGCGCCGAGCCAAGTCAGCTCCTCGGCCTTGATCCGAACCTTCGTATCGCCAAGGGCCTGAAACGTCACGTAGCCGCTGTTCCAGACGCCGAGGACCGTGCCGTCCCGCTTCGCCCTCTTCTGGATGTAGTTCGCCGCAACCAGACTTCCGGCGCCGGTCATGTTCTGCACGATGAAGTTGGGTTTGCCCGGAATGTATTGGCCCATGTGGCGCACGATCTGGCGCGTGTACGTATCATACCCGCCGCCCGGCGAGTAACCGACGATGACCCGGATGGTCTTGCCCTCGAAGAAGTCGTCGGCGGCCACGGCGGAGTTGCCCGCGGCCAAGCCGAGAGCCACCACAAGAGCGACTGCCAATCCTGTCTTCCTGATCATATGAACCCCCCTTAGGTTGATTTGCCTGAAATAAACCGGGCATTTTTGCACATCCGCAGAACAAACGCCAACACCCTGCCGGGGTTATCCGAGGGCCGCTGTCTCCGGACGGCGGTTTGTGCTAATGGCTTCACGCAAAGCATCGTA
>JAPOQB010000592.1 GCA_026710965.1 Deltaproteobacteria bacterium
CTCGACCCATTCGACGTTGTGGACGGTGGAGGGCCGGCCCATCTCGATGCCGGCGGTGTTGATGCCGTCGCCCCAGGAACGCGCGCCGATGCCGCCCAGGCCCACCAGCGTGGACACGTAGTAGCCGCCGGTCTGGTTCACGCCGGCGTGCCGCGCCAGCCGGGTGCCCAGGGTCTGGGCGGTGACTTCCTTCGACCACTTCTCGCTGGTGCCTATCATCTGGATCAGCGTGCTGCCGGCCAGGAAGCGCGCCACCGCGCCGCCGGAGGTGGTGTTGAGCGACACCGGCGCCGGATAGGTGGGGTTCACGATGGTGCCCTCGGGGGCGATCACCTCCATGACCCGGAACAGGCCGTGGTTCTTGGGCAGGTCGTAGCCCAGGGTCTGGAGCAAGGACTCGAAGCACGCGCCCACGGTGGCGTGATAGGGCAGGTTGATCCCCACCGGCGCCTGTTTGTCGGTGCCGGTGAAGTCGAAGGTGAGCAAGTCCGCCTTCTTCGTGAGCTGCACCTCCATGTTCCAGAGCTTGTCGCCCGCTTCGATGTTGCCCTGTGCGCGCCAGACCCCGTCGGGCACCTCCAGGAGACGCTTCCGCAACAGGCTGGCGGTGTGGTCGAGCATCTCGCCGGTGACCTTCTCCATGAGCTCGACGCCGTAGTGCCGGTACAGCTCCTGCATCCTGGCCCGGCCGACGTTGTTGGCGGCGATCTCGCACTTGAAGTCCAGCCCCACCATCACCGGCTGCCGTGTCATGTTGGTGATGGTGTCGAACACGTCCCGGCGGATCTTGCCGCGCTCGATGAGCTTGATGCCGGGGATGCGGATGCCCTCGTGGCAGATCTCGGTGGCCCCCGGGGAGTTCCCGCCCGGGGACATGGCGCCGACGTCGGCCACGTGCACGAACGTGGCGCTCCAGCCGATCAGGCGCTCGTCCACGTGGATCGGCGAGACCACGTACATGTCCGGCTGGTGGATGGCGGCCAGGTAGGGGTCGTTGATGAGGAACATGTCACCGGGGAAGATCCCGCCCTCGTCGGTGAAGCGCTCGATGATGCGGCGCACCGCCACGCCGGCGCAGCCCACGTGCCAGGCCATGGCGTCGCCGGCGCACAGGACGTCGCCGTTGGGCTGGTAGAGGCCCGCCAAGTAGTCCCGCATCTGGGTGGTGTTGACGGTCCCGCCGACCCGCTCCAGGGTGGTGCCGATCTCCTGGGTGATCTGATAGAGCCGGTGCGAGAGGATCTCGAAGGTCACCGGATCGACGGACAGCTTGGGTTCAGACATGGAACGCTCCTTGTTCACGGTCCGGCGCGGGCAGGCTATGGTGCATCCCCATGGGGCGACCGCCGATCGCCCCTACAGTCGATTGACCGGACGGGCTCCCATGGCGCTGCGCCATACACTGCGCCGGCGGTCAGACCTGCACGTGCATCCTGATGTTGCGGTACTCGTCCATCTCCGCGGTGTCGCCCGGCCCCACGACGATGGTGGTCACCGAGCTCTCGACGATGCAGGGCCCCTGGATCGCCATTCCCGGCGCGAGCCGGTCAAAATCGTAGATGTCGGCGGGCCGGAAATCCCGTTCCTGCTCGAAGTAGGCGTCTCGCTTGCCCTTGCGGGCATCCCCGGGATCCGCGGGCCCCCTGGCGTACCGCTTGATGTTGGGGTGCTGGATCTTGCCCACCGCGCGCAGCCGGAAGGTGATGATCTCCTTGCCCGCCTCCCGGTAGCCCGATCCCGGGCCGTAGGACTGCTCGTAGAGCTCGTCGAAGGCCTGGTCGAGCCACTGGAAGTCCTCCATGTCCAGCTCGGCGGTGCCTTGCGGCAACTCGGCGTTGAGCTCGTGGCACTGGAAGCGGTAGCGCATGTCCAGGCTGCGGATGACGGCGATCTCCTCGCCCGCGAACCCCATCTTCTCCAGGTCCGCGCGGGCCTTGTGCAGGAGCCCCGCGAAGGTGGCGTTGACGACCTTGGGATCGGGCGGATACACCAGCCGCTGCGCCTTGCCGTACTCGAACACCACGTCGGAGGCCAGCAGGCCCAGACCGCCGTGAACCGAGGAGGTCATGGGCACCACCACCTCCTTGATCCCCAGCTCCGCGGCGTACCGGCCGCAGTGCACCGGACCGGCCCCGCCTTCCACGAACAGCACGAAGCTCCGGGGATCATGGCCGCGCTCCACCGTCGCCCGCCGGATCAGGTCCGCCATCTGCGCGTTGGTGATGCGGTAGAGTCCGCTGGCCGCCTCGGTCAGGCTCATTCCCAGGGGGTCCGCGACCTTCTCCTGGATCGCCCGCACCGCCGCCTCCCGGTCCAGCCGCATGCGCCCGCCCAGGAAGTAGTCCGGGTTCAGGTACCCCAGCACCAGGTCGACGTCCGACACGGTGGGCTCGGTGCCGCCGAGACCGTAGCTCGCCGGCCCGGGCTTGGCGCCCGCCCCCTGGGGCCCGATCTTCAGAAGTCCCTTCTCCTCGTCCACCCAGCCGATGCTGCCGCCGCCGGCGCCGATGGACTCCACCCAGATCTTGGTGGCCAGCACGGCGTGGCGCAGGATCACCGGGCTGTAGTTCTTCTCGATGCGGCCGTCCCGCACCAGGCCCACCTTGAATGTGGTGCCGCCCATGTCGGTGACCAGAATGTTGGGTTCGTCGATCTTGTCGCAGAAATACTGGCCGCCCACCACGCCCGCCGCCGGACCCGACTCCACCAGGCCCACGCCGCGCCGCACGCAGGCGTCGCTGTCCAGCACGCCGCCGTAGGCCTGCATGATGAGCGGCGCGTTGGGCAGTCCCTTGGCCGCCAGCGACCCGCCCAGATCGGCGAGGTACGAGGAGATGGTGGGGCCGATGTAGGCGTTGAAGATGGTGGTAATGGTGCGTTCGTACTCGCCCAGGTAGGGCGCCACCTCCGACGACAGGCTCACGAACAGGTCCGGATGGCGCGACTTGATGAGTTCCTCCAGGGCCCTCTCGTGGCCGTCGTTGGCGATGGACCACAGCAGCGAAACGGCCACCGCGGTGACGCCCTCGGCCACCAGCCGGTCCACCACGGCCGCGGCCTCGTCGAGGTCCAGCTCCACCACCACCGCGCCCTTGTAGTCCACGCGCTCCTTCACCTCCCCGATCAGCCTCCTCGGCACCAGCGGGTCGGGTTTGGTCAGGGCGTAGAAGTGGGCGGTCTCGGCCTCGGTGAGCCCCTCGGTCATCCGCCCCCGCATCATGTAGATGCTGTCGGC
>JAPOQB010000472.1 GCA_026710965.1 Deltaproteobacteria bacterium
GCGAGTTGGTGCACCCTGTTCTTTCTACTGCTCTTCGCCGTGTTGATGACCACCACGGCGGCGGCCAAGACTGTAAACATCCTGATCGGCTATCCGCCCGGCGGAGGCCACGACATCGAAGCGCGCGTCATGGGGCGCTACCTCGGGAAATACCTTCCCGGAAACCCGAAAGTCATTGTCCAGAACATGCCGGGCGCCGGCGGCATGATCATGTCGTCCTACGTCTACAACCGGGCCAAGCCGGACGGGAACACCATCGGCCTGTTCGGTAGCAGCCACGGACTGCAGGCTGTGCTGGCGCCGCCGGAGATGGTCAAGTACGACCTTTCCAAAATGCCGATCATCTGGTCCGTCGCCGGCATTCAGGTCCATCTGACCCGGGATTTTCTCGGAGCGAAGAACGCCAACGATCTGCTGACCAAGGTCGACCGCTCGAAGATCGTCGTGGCCGGCCGCTCCAAGCAGGGCTCCTCGTGCCTGCGCGGTCAGTTGGCCCTGCGGCTCCTGGGTGTCGAAAAGTACACGGCGGTGTGCGCGTACGGGGGAACGTCGCCCATCCGGGCCGCCATGGAACGGAGCGAGGTGAGTTACTTCGTGGCCAGCGACGCCCACCTGGTGGGAGGCGGCGCGTTTGTGGATTTGCACAAGCGCGGCCTGGTGTTCCCGATGTACCAGAGCGGTATCCTCAAGGCGGATGGGAGCATCGCGCGGTCCGCCACGGTCAAGGGGGACGTCCCCACGCTTTACGAGGTGTTCAAGGCGGTCCACAAGAAAGAGCCTTCGGGGCCCGATTGGGAGGCGTGGCGCGCCATCGGGCTCGGCATCTCGAATCTGACCCGTACGCTGGTGCTGCCCCCCGGCATCGCCGGAGCCAAGGTCGGGGAGTTGCGCGAGGCGGTCGGGAAGATGTCCAAGGACCCGGGCTTCATCAAGGACTGGGAGAGGGTCTTCGGCCAGAAGCTCGCTCCGGTGCTGGTGACGCCGAAGGACGCGTCCAAGATCCGCGACGAGACCATGGCGCCCGCCGAGTGGCAGACCCATCTCCGCAAGTTCGTCGGCGTCAAGTAGCGTCGGGGCGGACGGGATGTGCCCCATCGGTTTTCGCAAAGGAGGAATCTCATGACCCTACGCAAATTGTCGTTATTGTTCGTATGCTGTGCGGTGCTGGGGGTTCTCGCCTTGGGCTCGGCGCACGCCTTCACCGAAGGCAAGAGAATCCAGATCCTTTCCGGCTATTCTCCCGGCGGCGGCCACGATACCGAAGGCCGGCTCATCGGCCGCCGGATCGGCAAGTATCTTCCGGGCATGCCCAAGAAGGTGGTCAAGATCAACATGCCGGGCGCGTCCGGCCTGATTCACGGCGCCTACACCGCCCACAAGGCCAAAAAGGACGGGCTCACATGGTCCATCATGGGCACCACCCACCTGAGCAGTTCGGTCCTGAAGGAGCCCAAGCCCAACTTTGACCTGACGAAGATGCCGTCGGTCTACTCCACCAGCGGCGCCTCCGCCGCCATCGTCCGGGACTTCCTCAAGGTCAAGACGGGGCTCGCGCTGACCAAGATCGACCCCAAGACCATCGCGGTTTCAGGGCGCTCCATCACCGGATCGTCCTTCCTGAACGATGCCATCGGCCTCGACCTGCTGGGCATCAAGGGCTACAAGTTCGCGGTGGGCTATCCCGGCACCGCCCAGATGGCCCTTGCATTCCTGTCGGGAGAGGTCTCCTACGTCGGCGGCACCGGGCTCCATCACGTGCTTGGTAGCGGGGGCCGGTACTATTCCTCCATCCAGGAGGGGGTCGCGGTCGTCATCTGGCAGGGTGGCGTGTTGACTCCCGACGGGAAGGTCATCCGTTCTCCCGGCACCGACATTCCGACCTTCGAGGAAGTCTACAAGCAGGTGCAGGGCAAGGCCCCCTCGGGCCCCGCGTGGGAAGCGTACAAGCTGACCGGTCCGACCCTGCGGACGCTGAACCGTACGCTGGTGTTGCCCCCGGGCACGCCGGCGGACCGCGTGGCGATCATCCGGGCCGCCTTCGACAAGATGTACTCCGATCCCGTCTACGTGAAGGAGTGGGAGAAGATCTTCGGGCTCAAGCTGGACTACATCAAGGGTCCCGACGCGGACAAGATCACCAAGACCCTGCTCCAGCCCTCGCCGGGGTGGGACTATCTCAAGAAAGAGTACATACCCGCGCTGCTGGCGCGCAAGAAATAACCCAACCCCATTGCCGTCCGGCGCGGCTCGCGTGCCGGACGGCAATGAATTCCCAACGGCGATACATCTCATGAAAAAGGACATACGCACCTGGATCGACCAGTTGCGGGGCGCCGGTGTGCTCGACACCATCTCGAAGCCGGTGGATCCGCGGACCCAGATGGGCGCACTCTTGTGGCAGTCCCGTGAGCGGGCGTTGCTCTTCGAGAACCTCGACGGCTATCCGGGCTGGCGCTGTCTCGGCCAGGCGCCGGGCGATGTGCGGCTGGCGCCGCTGGCCTTCGGCGTTGACCGCAACGACATGGTGCCGGAGTTCGTCCGGCGCACCCAGACAGCCGGCAACACCCGCCTGGTATCCTCGGGTCCGGTCAAGGAGCGCGTGCTCAAGGGTGACGAGGTGGACATCACGAAGATGCCCATCCACCAGTGCGGCATCCGGGACGGCGGCCCCTTCATCTCCGCGGGGCTGATGATCTCCAAGGATCCGGATACCGGCAACCGCAACCTGAGCTTCCACCGCCTGCAGATGAAAGGACCCAGGAAGACCGGCATCCTGCTCTATCCGCGCCACGGCTGGGCCAACTACCAGAAGCACGAGTCCAAGGGCGAGGGCATGCCCGTGGCCTTCATGATCGGCCACCATCCCATGTATTACTTCGCCGCCGCCACCACCACGGACTACGGCCGCGACGAGCTGACCATCGCCTCCGGGCTGCTCCAGGAAGAAGTCGAGATGGTGAAGTGCGAGACCATCGACATGGAGGTGCCGGCCCGGGCGGAGGTAGTGCTGGAAGGAGAGATCCTGCCCCACGTCCGCGAGGAGGAAGGCCCCTTCAGCGAGTTCCAGGACTACTACCTGGCGGGGGCCGGAAAGAACCCGGTGTTCCAGATCAACGCCGTGACCATGCGCGGCGACGCCATCTTCAAGAACATTCAGAACGGCGCCGAGGTGGAGGGTTGCGTCTACCACAAGGTGCCGATGTCGGCGCAGATCCTCCGGCGCATACGGAGCGTCGGCGGCGGCGCCCAGGTCAAGAACGTGCTGGCGCTGCCGGGCATCTTCGGCATCGTCGTGCAGATGAACGCCCGCTATTACGGCGAGGCGAGAAACGTCTTGATGGCCGCGCTGTCGAGCGAGTACCAGCATCCCAAGGTGGCCATCGCCGTGGACGAGGACGTGGACATCTTCAACTACGCCGACGTCCTGTGGGCGGTCTCCACGCGCGTCAACCCGGCCGAGGACATCATCACCATCCCCGGGGCGAAGGTCCACGCCATGGACCCGTCGTGCCAGGAGGTGGGCAAGCCCGGGGCGCCGGGCTGGCACCGCGTCGGCGGCAAGGTGATGATCGACGCCACCAAGCCGCCCGAGTGCGATCCCGCGCGGCGGTTCGAGTTCGACCGCCTGCAACCCATGGGCGCGGGCCAGGTGCGCCTGGAGGATTTCCTCTAGCAGCGTGTCGGATTCTTGCGTCCTTCGACTTCGCTTCGCTACGCTCAGGACGAACGGTTTTGGAGGCCTTTTCCCGTTCGTCCTGAGCCCTTCGACAAGCTCAGGACAGGCTTCGCGAAGCGAAGTCGAAGGACGCCACCCAGGAGCGGGTCCGGGCAGTCGGCTCTCAGCAACCGGTAGGGGCGACCCGCGGTCGCCCGTACGGGGTCCACCACCCCAGGCAAAGGAAGGAGCCCAAATTGAGCGACGTAGCCATCATTTCCGGCGGCGGCAACGGCATCGGCCGTTGCGTCGCATTGCGTTTCGCCCGGGAGGGCATCGCCGTCGCCATCGCCGACGCGGACAGGGAGGGCGCCGACAGGGTCGTGAGCGAGCTGACGGCGGCGGGCGCGCAGGCCCGGGCCTACTCCGTCGACGTGACCCGCGCAGCGGAGATCAGGGAC
>JAPOQB010000301.1 GCA_026710965.1 Deltaproteobacteria bacterium
ACGAACGGGAGGAACGCGCGGCCATGTGCGCGGACATCGCCCGCATGTTCCGGGAAGAGCCCATGGCCGAGGCCGCGGCCAAATACGCGCGCTACCCCATGCGCAAGCCGTTCGAAGCCAAGGACCCGCGCGGCTTCGCGGAGTTCGAGAAGACCCTCGCCGACCATTCCGCCACGGGCCTGGCCTTTACCATGTCGCAAATCCAGGGGCACCGCCCCACCCTGTGGGACCTGGAGGAGCCCTTGTCGCGGCTCGAGGTTCCGTTGCTGGTCATCGTCGGAGACGAGGACGACCCGTGCCTGGACGGCAGCGTTTTCCTTAAGCGCACGGCGCCGATGGCGGCGCTTGTGGTGGTCCCGCGTTCGGGACATACGTTGACGCTGGAAGAGCCGGCGGCCGTCAACCCGGCGCTGGCGGAACTATTCCGCGCGGTTGCCGAAGGCGCGTGGATGACGCACCGGAGGGTCCCGTGAGCGGTGCGGGGCTATCCGCCGGCGCCATCCAGGTGTCCACGGCGGACGGCATCGCCGAGTTGCGGCTTTGCAGGGAAGACAGCCGCAACGCCCTTTCTTCGGGCATGTGGAAGGAGCTGCGGCGCTTCGCCAGACATGTCGCGCACGACCGCACGGTGCGGGCGATCCTGCTCGCCGGCGACGAGGGAGTGTTCTCGTCCGGCGCCGATATCCGCGAATTCGCCACCCTTCGAGCGCCCGGCGCCACCCGGGCCTATGACGACCTGGTGGAAAGCGCCCTGCGCGCGCTGGAGGCGGTGCCGCAGCCAACGGTCGCCTGTGTTGCCGGCCCGTGCGTTGGAGCCGGCGCGTCGCTCGCCTGTGCCTGTGATCTCCGAATCGCCGCGGATGATGCCTACTTCATGGTCCCGGCGGCACGTCTCGGACTCGGTTACGACCCCCGCGGCATCGCCCGCTTCGTAAGGGTATTCGGGGATTCCGTGGTTCGCGGACTGCTATTGGGCGGGCAGCGTTGCGATGCCCGGGACGCCCATGCCAGCGGGGCGGTGCAGCGCCTAGTGAAGCCGGGAACCGTCCTGGAGGAAGGGCGGCAAGTCGCCCGAAGCGTGGCTGGGACCGCCCCTCTGACCCTGGCCGCGGCCAAGGCCACGCTGGCGGCCCTGGCTCACGCGGACGCTGACAGTGAAGGGCTGCGCCAACGCGCGCTCAAGGCGGACGCGAGCGCTGACTATGCCGAGGGCCTGGCCGCGTTCCTGGACAAGCGCAAGCCCGAGTTCCAGGGTCGTTGACCGAGACTTACCCATGACGGACGGCAATCTCATTCGTGCCCTTTACGGGCACCGCCCCGCCCGCGACCCGGCCTTCGTCCTGCCCGGCGGCGCGGTCCTCTCCACCGCCGACGTGTTGGCGGCCATCGACCGGGCCGCCGGGGCCCTGGCGGCCCGTGGCGTCAAACCGGGCGATCGGGTTTCGGTCAGGGTCGGGAAAAGCGTCGAGGCCGTGTTCCTGGCCCATGCCTGCTTCAAGACCGGCGCCATCCTGCACCCCATGAACACGGCCTACACGCAGCGAGAGGTGGAGACGCTCCTGGCGGACGCACGACCCAGCCTGTTCGTCTGCGATCCCGCCGAGATGGAGACATTCGGCGCCGCGGCCGCACGGCACGGTTTCCGGTTGGAGGGGCTGCGTGGCGACCAGGGATCCTTTGCCGAGTTGGCCCGGACCTTCGAACCCGGGCTCGCGGCCGTGGAGTTGCCGGACGACGCGCCGGCGGCTCTGCTCTATACGTCCGGCACCACCGGCCGGCCCAAGGGAGCGTTGATCACCCACGGCAACCTGGCCGCCAGCGCCAACGCGCTGGTGGAGGTGTGGCGATTGGGGCGCGCGGACGTCTTGTTGCACGCGCTTCCCGCCTACCACGCCCACGGGCTCCTGACCGCCATCAACGTCATGCTGAAAGCGGGCGGCACCATCTGCTTCCTCCCCGGCTTCGAGGCGGAAGGGGTGCTGCGGGAGCTGCCTCGCTGCAGCGTCATGATGGGAGTGCCGACGCACTACGCGCGTCTGCTGAAGGAGGCGGGCCTTGCCGAAGCCGTCAGGCGCCCGTTCCGCCTGGCCATCTCCGGCTCCGCGCCGCTGCCGCCGGACACCGCGGAACGGTTCCGGCAGGTCACCGGCATAGAGATCATCGAGCGTTACGGTTCCACCGAGGCCGCCATCATCACCGCAATTCCGCCGGGCACCACCGGCCGGCGCGGCTGGGTAGGGTGGCCCCTGCCGGGCGTGCGGGCAAGAGTCGCCAACGAGGACGGGTGCTTCGAA
>JAPOQB010000596.1 GCA_026710965.1 Deltaproteobacteria bacterium
CTCGTCGGGCAGGCTGTCCGGGTCGATCACCAGGGAATGGTAGCGCATGGCCGGGAAGGGATTCTCCTGGGAGCGGTAGATGGTCCTGGCGTCGTGCGTCACCTCCGACATCTTGCCGTGCATGATCTCGTTGGCGCGTACGATGCGAGCGCCGTAGGCGGCGCCGATGCACTGATGGCCCAGACACACGCCCAGGATGGGGATCCGCTGGCCGAAGCGTTGGATCACCTCGCAGGAGACGCCGGCCTCATTGGGCGTACACGGACCCGGCGACACCACGATGGCGGCCGGGCCGAGCTCCTCGACGCCATCGGCGTCGATCCGGTCGTTGAGCTCCACGCGGACCTCGGCGCCGAGCTCGGCCAGATAGTGGTAGAGGTTGTAGGTGAACGAGTCGTAGTTGTCGATGAGCAGGATCATGCCGTCACTTTCCTTACCGCTCTTTTCTCCAGGCTTCCGCCAGCTCGATGGCCTTGAGCATGCCCTGGGCCTTGTCGAGGGTCTCCTCGTACTCCGTGGCGGGATCGGAATCCGCGACGATGCCGGCTCCGGCCTGGATGACCGCGGTGCCGTTGTGGACCGTGATGGTGCGAATGGCGATACACGTGTCCAGGTTCCTGTTGAAGCTCAGATAGCCCACGGCGCCGGCGTACAGGCCCCGCCTTTGCGGCTCCAGTTCGTTGATGATCTGCATGGCCCTGACCTTGGGCGCTCCGGAGACCGTCCCCG
Organism: Deltaproteobacteria bacterium; assembly: GCA_026710965.1. Classification (GTDB taxonomy): domain Bacteria; phylum Desulfobacterota; class Binatia; order UBA9968; family JAJDTQ01; genus JAJDTQ01. The sequence goes on from JAPOQB010000596.1 coordinate 730, forward strand.
CCGGGAAGCAGGAACTGAACATATCCAGCGGCGTTTGCCCCTCCGCCAGCTTGCCCTTGATGTTGGAGACGATGTGCATGACGTGGGAGTAGCGCTCGACGGTCATGAGCTGGTCCACCTCCACCGAGCCCACCTCCGCCACCCTTCCGACGTCGTTGCGCCCGAGATCCACCAGCATGATGTGCTCGGCCCGCTCTTTCGGGTCCGCCAGAAGGTCCTCTTCCAGCTCCCGATCCTCTCGCGGGCCCTTGCCGCGGGGCCGGGTGCCGGCAATGGGGCGCAGCTCGATGTCCCGGCCGGTGAGCCGGACCAGGATCTCCGGGGAGGAGCCGATGATCTTGAGGTCGTCCAGCTCCAGAAAGAACATGTAGGGAGACGGATTGGTGAATCGCAGGGCGCGGTAGATTTCGAACGGCTCGGCCCGGGTGCGGGCCTCCAGGCGCTGGGACAACACCACCTGTATGACGTCGCCCGCCGCGATGTACTCCTTGCCCCTGCGCACCATGCCGTGAAAGATTTCCGGCCTGACGTTGGAACGGTACTTGACGGGTGAACCGGACCCGGCGAGACTCCGGGCCTCCAGGGTCGTGGGCGATTTCCGCAGCGATGACCGCAGCTTCTCGATGCGGGAGACGGCGTCGCCGTAGAGAACACGCAGCCGCGCGCCGTTTTCGATGGGGACGTTGTCGATGATCGTGATGGTGTGCTTGAGGTTGTCGAAGCTCACCAGCGTGCGCACCAGCAGGAAATAGATGTCCGGAAAGCGGCTGGCCCGTTCCTTCGTGTTCGGGACCCCGTGGAGCATCTCCACCGCATCGTACGACACGTAACCCAGCGCCCCGCCGGTGAAGGGGAGATCCGGGATGGTGGCGGCGGGCTGGTACCCGTCGAGGATCTCCGTCAGGGCCTCCAGGGGGTCGTCGCAGGTCCGTGACTCCTTCTTCCGCCCGCGGGTGATTTCCACCTCGTGGCCCCAGGCCTTGAAGACCAGCTCGGGCGCGGTGCCGAGGAACGAATAACGCGCCCAGCGCTCGCTGCCCTCCACGCTTTCCAGCAGGAACGAGTGGCGGCTTTTCCTGAGACGGTCGTAGAAGGATACCGGGGTCTCGAGATCCATCAGGATCTCCTCGTACACCGGGACCACGTTTCCCTGTTTGGCGAGCGCCGCGAACTCGCGGTACGAAGGTTGGATCATGGTTCTGATGGGTAACAGAAATGGTTCGGCGATGGAACGCTTGTTCGGTCGAGTGAACACGTGGACGCTACTGTGCGCACTCCTGCTGGCGGCTCAGACCGCCTGCGACCAGGGCCCGGCCGTGGTTTTCGAGGGCCCCGAGGGAAACAAGGCCACGTTCCGGGTGGAGGTGGCCGACACCCCCGAGAAGCGGCGCTGGGGGTTGATGTACCGGACCGAGATGGGGACGGACGAGGGCATGCTGTTCCTGTTTCCCAAAGAGGAGCAGCAGTCTTTCTGGATGAAGAACACGCCGCTTTCCCTTGACATCATCTTCATCGACCGGGACCGGCGGGTGGTGGGAATCGTCCACGATACCGTGCCGTTTTCCACCCGGTCCGTTGGCGTGGGAGTTGCCAGTCAATACGTGCTGGAAGTGCGGGCCGGTGTGGCGCGCCGAAAGGGTATCGCGGTGGGCGACGCGGCCCGCTTCACGCGTGTTCCGTAGAAATGTCCCCGGTCGGGGTCTTCCGGCTGAGTCAGATCTCCCGGAAAAA
>JAPOQB010000599.1 GCA_026710965.1 Deltaproteobacteria bacterium
CCGGCTACCGGCTGGACGGCACCCTCAGCGCCGGATTCTCGCTACGACAGAAGTCGGCGCCACGGAACGAGCCTCCGACCTTGCTGGGCAACCTGCGGCTCGCCAACGTCAACCTCATCGGCCCGCCGGGAGGACACCGGAACATTCAGGGAATCCAGGGCGAGTTGGAGTTCCGCGGCAACGACGTCGAAATCCGGCAGCTCCAGTTGCGGTCGGGGCTGTCGGACCTCCGGGTCCGGGGGCTGCTGGCGAACCTGAGCCGGCCCACCCTGCACTACAGCGTTCAGTCCGACCTGCTGAACCTGGCGGACATAACCGGAGACGCGGCGTACCGGGCGGATTCCTTCAGCAACGTCGTGAGCGAAGGATCCGCCGGGTTCACCGAGGGAGTCCTCTCGGTGAAGGGGTTTCTCGCCTCCAGCAGCGGCCGGCTGAACGGCCTCGCGTACAACAATCTCCAGGGGCGGATGGACTGGGCCGGCGGCAACCTGAAGGTCGACCGGCTGGAGGTTGAAACACTGGGCGGCACGATCCGCGGCGACGTTGCCCTCACGAAACGGAACGGCCAGGGCTTCGACCTCGCGTTGAATCCCACGGCGGAAAACCTGGACCTGCGGAGTCTGTTGTCGCTTTTACCCAACGGTGCCGCCGACTCCATCAATGGGCGCATGAACCTCAGGGGCCGCTTCCGCGGCACCGGAAACGATTGGGCGGAGGTGGTGCGCAACCTCGATGGACTGGGCAACGTCACCCTGGACAAGGGCGTCCTCGGCAAGTTCAATCCTGTACGCGGCGTGCTGACCGCCATGGACGCCGTCGAGGGCATCGACAAGATCGAGACCGCCGGAACCGCCTTCATCTCCCTGGTACGCGACGCCCGGACATCCTTCAAGAGCATTGAGGGGACATTTGCCATCGACGAAGGCAGGCTCCGGAGCGACGACCTGCTGCTCATTGCGGACGAATACAGTATCGTCGGAAGAGGCTGGGCAAGTCATGACGGCAGCGTGGGCCTGCAGGCCACGCTGGTGTTGTCGTCGGCCTTCTCTCGCGACTTGAGCGGACGGCACCGCAACGTCCGCTATCTCTTCGATGTCGACGGCATCAGCGTACCGTTCCGGCTTACCGGAAAAATCCCCGATATCGTCATCGAGCCCGACGTGATGCAGCTCACCCGCTACATGTACGACAGGCTCGCCCAGGAGAGGCCTTCGAAGCCCGACGACGGTGACGCGTTCAACCTGTGGAAGAGACTGGGACGGGGCTTCCGCGAGCTGCTTCGTTGAACGCCCGCCGCATCTGACTCTCTCTCCAACGCCATGAGAGAGAACCCACGTGCCCTTTTCGCCCACCCTATGGACGTCCACGAGATCTACCTCCAGGTGCGCCGGCCGGACATCGCGTACATCAAGTTCATCGTGGAATCCTATGAGTTGCTCGGTATCATCCGCACCGTCGACCCGGAGAAGGCGGTCATCGTGCTGCTGGTGCTAGAGGATTCCCGTCAACTCGCTCGGGAAGTGCTGGCCGCGCTTGCGGACGAAGTGGGCCTTGAAGAGGCCCCCCGCCCCGCCGGCCTCGGAGACGACTGGCTTCTCGGAGAACTTGGCATCCCCGGGCCGGAAGCCGGCCAAGAGTCCTGATCGGACACGCTCTCGCCATGAGTACGCCCGCGGCCCTCAAGCCCCGCATCCTGTCATTCATGCTGTCCCGGCCGGGGCACCGTTTCAGCCTCAAGGAGATACGAAAGGGCTTCGGCAAGCCGCAGAGGGAGACCGTGCTGGAGGCGCTCAAGGAACTGATCCACGAGCGCAAGGTCATCCGTATCCACAAGAACCACTACGCCCTGGCCAAGGCCGCCAGCGTCGTGTCCGGGGTCGTGCAGGGACATCCCGACGGCTTTGGTTTCGTGATTCCGGACCAGAAGGGAATGGAGGACATCTATCTCAGC
>JAPOQB010000547.1 GCA_026710965.1 Deltaproteobacteria bacterium
GAGGGAAGCCTGAAACATCCTTCGCGGGCGAAGGCTGCCATATGGGCCGATTGGGAACGCTTCTCGGCTTTGGCAAGGGAACTCGCCGTATACGCCGGCGCGCTGACCTCGGCGGCGGCCAACCCACGGCCGCCCGGGCGGGGTGGCGCCAAGGGTGGGAAAACGGGGGCCGGCACGATATCCGTGGACCCCACGCCGGAAGAACTTTCAACCATGGCGCCGGACGTGGTCTTCGAGCGGTTGAGACGGACCTGTTCGGACTGCCATCGGACTTTTCGCGAGAAGAGTGCGTTGCCGGCTCAACCCGGTGAGTGGTTCGGCCGCCTCTCGACGGCTCCAGCCGTCAGGCCAGCTTCGACCGCAGCAAATCGTTGACCAGGCGGGGGTTGGCCTTGCCGCTGGTGGACTTCATTACCTGGCCCACGAAAAAACCGAGCAGATTGGTCTTGCCGTCCCGATAGAGGGCGACGTTCTCCGGGTTGGCGGCGATGACGGCGTCGACGACGGGCTCGAGCTGGTCCGCGTCGTCCACCTGCTGGAGGCCCAGCCGTTTGACGATGTCCGCCGGACTTCCGCCGTCCTCCAGCATGGCGGCGAAGACCTGCTTGGCGGCCTTGCCGGAAATGGTCCTTCCGTCGATGAGCGCCACCAGCTCCGCCAGCGCCACCGGGGTCAGCGGCAACGACTCCAGGGGCTTGTCCTTCAGCGCCGGACGCAGCTCGTTGATGATCCAGTTCGCCACGGCCCTCCGGTTGTCGTGGCGCTTGGCTGCCTCCTCGAAGAACCCGGCGAGGCTGTCGTCCGAGTCCAGCAGGAACGCGTCGTCGGGTGCCAGTCCGAGTCGGTCGCGGTAGTGTTCCATCCTCGAGCGCTTAGCCGCCGTCACTCTTCTCCCGGTCGGGGCCTTTCGGTGGGCCGGAACCTTGGGTGCGGTCTTCGGGGCGCCTTGTGCTATCCGGGGACGCCGGGGCTCGCGGTGGCCGCCGCTACGCTGCACGATCTTGATCCATGAATCTGGCAGCGTAACGATACGGTTGAAGACCGGTACATTCTCGGTGGCGTCCGGGTCCACGCAGAAGTAGCCCAGCCGCTCGAACTGGAACCGGTCGCCCGGGCGCGCGGTGCCGAGGCTCGGCTCCACGCGGCCCTTGACGGTCTCCAGGGACCTGGGATTCAGCAGCTCCCGGTAGTCGCGGCCGGCCTCCCCCTGGGGATCCGCCACCGAGAACAGCCGGTCGTAGAGCCGTAGCTCGGCTTCGATGGCATGGGCGGCGGATACCCACTGAATGGTCCCCTGGACCTTCCTGCCGCTGGTTTCGGAACCGCTCCGGGTGTCCGGGTCGTAGGAGCAGCGCAGCTCCAGCACCGCGCCGGTGGCGGGGTCCTTCACCACCTCGTCGCACCGGATGATGTAGGCATAGCGCAGCCGAACCTCCCGGCCGGGCGCCAGCCGGCGGTAACCCTTGGGCGGGTCTTCGATAAAGTCCTCCCGCTCGATGTAGATTTCCCGGGAGAAGGGGAGTGCGCGCGACCCTTCCCGGGGTATGTCGTGGGGATAGTAGGGCGCCTCCAACTCCTTCACCCGGCCCTCCGGATAGTTGGTGATGACCACCTTGAGCGGATGTTCCACCGCCAGCACCCGGGGAGCCTTCGTGTTCAGGTCGTCGCGGATGAAGTATTCGAGCTGGCCCATCTCCACCGTGTTGTCGCTCTTGGCGATGCCCACGCTGTGGCAGAAGTTGCGGATGGCCTCGGGGGTGTAGCCGCGCCGCCTCAGCCCCGCCAGGGTGGGCATGCGCGGATCGTCCCAGCCGGCCACATGCTTTTCCTCCACCAGCTCCAGCAGCCGCCGCTTGCTCATGACGGTGTAGTCGAGGTTCAGCCGCGCGAACTCGATCTGCCGGGGCTGGGAGGGAACGTCCACCTGGCCGAGAATCCAGTCGTAGAACTCGCGGTTGTTCTCGAACTCCAGGGTGCAGAGCGAGTGGGTGACCCCTTCCAGCGCGTCCGACAGCGGATGGGCGAAGTCGTACATGGGGTAGATGGGCCAGGCGTCGCCGGTGTGGTGGTGGGTGACGTGACGGATGCGGTAGATCACCGGGTCGCGCATCTTCATGTTGGGCGAGGCCATGTCGATCCTGGCGCGC
>JAPOQB010000940.1 GCA_026710965.1 Deltaproteobacteria bacterium
TGAGGCTCCGGGTCTCCCACGCCGTGTATCCCACCGCCACCGTGGCCGCCACCAGGACCAACACTGTGAAAGCTTTTCCGAACACTGGACTCACTGACCTGCGTCGCCCACTCAACTCGAACCGCGAACGGGTCTAGTTGGAGGCGGCTTCAAGCTGGCCGGCGGCTTCCGGGGTGAGTTGAGGACGAACGAATGCCTGATAGATGGACTCGTTCTGCAGCCACATGATGTCCACGCGTGTCCTTACCGCTGCCCGCATTTCCTCCTGGAGTCCGCCGACCATGGTATGATCCTTGATCACATCCACGATAAAGTTGCCGTGCCCCTCATCATGATACTCGTGGGCGCGAAAGAAGGCCAGGGATTCCGAGGGGATCCAGGGGTAGCGCGACTCCAGCGCCTGCCGCTCCTCTCCCATCCGCTTGGGCCCCTCGCCCTCGAAAACGAGGCCGGTGCCGATGGCCACGGCCCAGTGACTCTGCTGGACCAGTTGTACGTACATCTCCAGCGCGGCCTTGACCCCGGGCAAGGGCTCGTAGCCCTGCATCTCCTCGCGCGGGATCCCCAGCCCCTCGCCGAAGCGGGTCCACAACTCGGCGTGGCTGGGATACTTTCCGCCGAACAGATCCTCGCCTTCCTCCTCCACCATGTTTTCCAGCAGCATCCGCCGCAACGCCTGGATCGGGCACTTCTGGTACCGTATGCCGAAGAACCGATGAATATTGCGGAATTCATGGAACTGGTTCTTGGCCCAGCCGTGCAACTGCTCGCGGCTGAGCTCTCCGCCCAACAGCAGCTTCCGCAACGGATGAACCGGATACCTCCCCCGCAACACACGGCGAAGATCGTCGATCAGCGACTCCGGCGCCAGAACCTCCATCTGTACCTCCCGTACCTCGCGGCTATTGGCCCTGGACGAAGAGCTCCTGCCGCCTCACCTGGCCGGGAAAGACATCCTTGCACTCGCCGTCTTCCAGCACGACCTTGCCGTTGACCACCACCGCCGCGATTCCCGGCGGATGGCGGAAGATTTCGGTCTCGTCGAGCTTGGCCGGCATGCGCTTGCTCGCCAGATCGTCGATCTTGTCCGCGTCGAACACCGTAATGTCGGCGGGCAGGCCGGTCTTCAGCAGTCCCCGGTTCATCCTCAGCTTGGCCGCGGGATGTCCGGTGAGCTTGTGAACCGCCTCCTCGAGGTTGAAGAGTTTCTTGTCCCGGCGCCAGTAGCCCAGCACGCGGGTGGGGGCGCCGTGCCAGAAGAACCGGTCCAGATGGGCGCCCGCGTCGGTGCCGATGAGCCCCTCGGTGGTCTTGATCATCTCGGCCAGAAGGTCCATGTGCCCGTTGGCGAAACCCTGGTAGTAGAGCTTCGACGCCAGCCCGTCCTCGAGCCAGGTGTCGAAGAACGCATCCACCTCGGACTTGCCGCCGGCCGCGGCGATCTCGGAGACGTTCTGTCCTTCAAGGGACTTCAGGTCCTCGCGCTGCATGATGTCGAAGTACGCGCCGCCCCAACCCAGCCACTCGATGTAGGCGGGCTCGCCGGCGTTGGCGCGCCGCTGCTCATCCAGCTTCCGGCGCACTTCCGGATCCCTGAGGGTGCGCGCCAGCTCGTCACGGTTCCCCTTGATCTCTTCCCACAGGGGCAGACCGTCCAGGATGAAGCAGTCGTCGATGTCGAAGCGCCGGATGTGCGAGTAGGGAATGACCACGCCGTAGATGTCCTTGCCCCGTTCCCCCGCCTCCTTCATGAGGTCGATGGCCCGCTCGCCGTCCGCTCTCTCGCCGGGCCTCACCCGGAACTCGTTGCCGATCATCGGCACGTTGATCTTCTCCACCAGCTCGGGGAACCCGCTCTCGGGCTTCAACAGGTTGCCGAAGCCGTTGAACTGGAAGCAGCCGCCGTACTCGCCGGCGATGTTGGCAAGGGCCGCCATCTCTTCCTGGGTGGCCAGGGTGCTGGGGGTGCCGGCATGGATCGCCGGGCCGCCGCGGGGGCTGGACGAGAAGCCGATGCCGCCGGCCTCCATGCCCTCGCGCACCATCTGCTTCATGCTTTCCAACTCCTCCGGCGTGGCCTCGCGCTGGTAGGCTGCCTCGCCCATGACCACCAGCCGGACCGGGGAATGGGGCACCAAAGCGGCCACGTTCACGCCCACCCGTCCCTCGAGATAATCCAGGTATTCGGGGAAGGTGGTCCAGTTCCAGTCGTCGTCGTTGACGTAGTCATCGAGCACGCGGCGCAAGTAGGTAATCAGCACGTCGCGCGGCTCGCCCTTGGCCGGCACCGGCGCGATGGACGCGCCGCAATCGCCGATGACGATGGAAGTGACGCCGTAGTTGACCACGGGATTGCCGTGGGGATACTGCACGATGAACAGATCCATGTGGGTGTGGGAGTCGATGAACCCGGGCGCCACCACCTTCCCGCGGGCGTCGACCTCGGTCTTGCCCGGCCCGACGTTCTTGTCGATGGCGGCAATGGTGCCTCCGTCGATCGCCACGTCCGCCTCGAAGCCGGGACTGCCGGTACCGTCAACGACGAGCCCGTTCTTTACGACCAGATCATGCGCCATGGTTCTTTCCCCTTTCTGCTCTGTCCGAAGTTCAAGACTTTAATGCGATTCCCTTAGTTAGACCGAAAGTCTTCGTTGCGTCAAGGAAAGCACAGGCCACGAACCGGCTGCGGCCGGCCTCATGCTGGACGGGTTTCACGGTTTGGACTAGACTCTCGACGTGACCCATTTGTCTGCAGACGTGCTTATCGTGGGGGCGGGCGGCGCCGGTATGTACGCGGCCATCGCCGCCGCCACGCGGGGCGCGTCCGTGCTGCTGCTGGACAAATCCCTGGTGGGCCGCGGCGGCGCCACCATCATGGCGCAAATGACCGTTGCCGCCGCCATCGGCCACGAAGAACCGGACCACTGGACCGACCACCTCCAGGACACGCTCGCCGCGGGCCGGGAGCTGTGCGACGAGGGGCTGGCCCGGCTCCTGTGCGAGAACGGCCCGGCAAGGATCTTCGAGATGGACGGCTGGGGGGCCCACTGGGCGCGCGGGACCGACGATCGCATCCGCCAGGTCAAGGCGCCGGGGCACGGGCGGGCGCGCTGTTGCTACGTGGACTTCCTCAACACCGGTCCGGGGGTGGCGGGCACCCTGCGGCGGCAGGTGAGCACCCTGGACCCGGTGCGGCGCCTGAGCAATGTCACGGTCACGGAGGTGGTCGTGCACGACGGCCGCGCCGTGGGGGCGGTGGGCATGGACGTGGTGACGGGCGAAGTCGTCACCCTCGCCGCCAAGGCGGTCATCCTGGCGGCGGGCGGCCTGACCAAGATCTACCGCCGCAACAGCGCGTCCACCAACATGGGCGGGGAAGCCTACGCCTTGGCCCTGTGGGCCGGGGCCGAACTCATCGACATGGAATTCGTCCAGTTCTTCCCCATCGCCCATCTCGCCCCGCGCCTGGTGGGCATGGACCCCATCATGTGGGATCCGTTCCGCTACAAGCTGGGGGGACGCCTGCTGAACGGGAACTTCGACGAGTTCATGCACCGCTACGGCGGCCAGGACAGCGGCACCTACAGCACCGTGCGCGACCAGGCTTCCTACGCCATCCTCAAGGAGGTGGAGGCCGGCCGCGGCTCCCCCCACGGCGGCGTCTACCTGGATTTCCGGCACGTGCCCGATGAAACCCTGAGGGAGGCCTTCGGCCCGGTCATCGACCGCCTAGCGCACAACGGCATCGACCTTACGGAGACACCCGTGGAGGTCGCCCCCACGGCGCACTACCATATGGGCGGCATCCGCGTGAACCAACGCATGGAGACCCGCGTCCCCGGGCTCTACGCCGCGGGAGAGGCCGTCGGCGGGGCCAACGGCGCCAACCGCCTGTCCGGCAACGCCATCACCGAGGCCCTGGTGTTCGGCGAATGCGCCGGCCGGGAAGCCGCTGCCGCCGCCGCCGGCACCACCGGCGGGGGGGAGGCCGAGGCGGCCGCGGACGCGTCCGAACGTCTTCGCAACGCCCCGGGCGCCGACGACGGCGGCGGGGCTCCCGCCAACGTGCTGCAACAAAGGCTCCAATCCATCATGTGGGAACACGCCGGGCCCTTCCGGACCGGAGAACAGCTCCGGCAGGCGCTCGACGGCATCATTGAGATCCGGAAGTCGCCGGTGGCCGTCCGCCCGGCCGGGGCCTTCAATCTCGACCTCCAGGACCGCCTGGAACTGAGGGCCATGCTGACCACCGCCGAGGCCGTGGTGCGGGCCGCGATCGGCCGTACCGAAAGCCGCGGCGCGCACCAGCGCCTGGACTTCCCGGACAGCGACCCGGGACTTGTCCGGAACCAGGTGATCGAAATGAAGGACGAGGAGATTACGGCCCGCTGGCCCGAGCAGGTCGGGTCAGCCGAAGGCGTAACCCGACACCGCACCGCGCGCAGGTGAGCAAGGATACCAACATGGGAGATGCGGCATCCCGTGCCGGTGAAACGATGACGGAGCTTCGCGTGCAGCGCGGGAGCACCCGCGACCAGGGCCTCTACGACGTCTACCGGGTCCCCTACGTCGAGGGCATGTCCGTGCTCGACGCTTTGGTATGGATCCGCGCTCACGTGGACTCGAGCCTCGCCTTTCGCTACGGCTGCGTGAACGCCAATGCCTGCAAGACCTGCATGGCCCTGGTGGACGGCCAGGTGGCCTACATGTGCACCGCCCGGCTGACGCCCGCCGGGGGCCGGGTCGAGCCGCTGCCCAAACGCCCGCTGATCCGGGACCTGGTGACCGACACGGTGCCTGACGACGAAAAACTGCCGTCGCCGCCGCCGCGGGACTGAACCCATGGACGAGAAAGCCTACGACCTGGTGGTCATCGGCAGCGGCCCCGCCGGACAAAAAGGCGCCATCGCCGCCGCCAAGATGGGCAAACGGGTCGCCGTCGTCGACCGGAACGAGATGATCGGCGGCGTGTGCCTGCACGCCGGGACCATCCCCAGCAAGACCCTGCGCCTGGCAATCCTCTACCTTACGGGCTTCCAACAGAAGACGTTCTACGGCCAGGCCTACTCCGCCAAGGATCACGTCACGGTCGAAGACCTGATGTTCCGGGTGCGCACGGTCATCGAGCGGGAACACGCCCAGGTGACGGACCAACTCAAGCGCAACGGGGTGACCCTGGTGAACGGCTGGGCCCGCTTCGTGGACACGCACACGCTCCAGACCGACAACGGTGAACAGGTGCGCGGCGAGCACATCCTCATCGCCTGCGGCACGCGCTCGGCACGTAGTCCGGAAATCCCCTACGACGGACACAAGATCATGGTGGCCGAAGATCTCGGACGCGGCGACGGCGGGCAGATCCCCAAGAGCATGATCGTGGTGGGGGCGGGCGTCATCGGCCTCGAGTACGCCTCCATGCTCTCGGCCTTGGGTGTGCGCGTCACGATCATCGAACGGCGACCCACCATGCTGGACTTCGTGGACCGGGAGATCATCGAAGCGCTCCGGTACCACATGCGCCGCCGCGACGCGATCTTCCGCCTGGGGGAACACGTGACCGGCGTGCGGATGCAGGACAACGGCCTGGTCCGGGCCGAGTTGGAGAGCGGCAAGCGGGTCACCGCCGACGCCCTGATCTACACCGTCGGCCGGCAATCCAACGCCGACCAGCTTCAGCTTGACCGCATCGGCATCGGCACCGACCCCCGGGGCCGCATCACGGTCAACGACAACTTCCAGACCCCACATCCGCACATCTACGCGGTGGGCGACTGCATCGGCTTCCCGGCGCTTGCGTCCACGTCCATGGAGCAGGGCCGCATCGCGAGCACGCACATGTTCGACGGCCCGTCGCTCAAGCCGGCGCCCTTCTTCCCCTATGGCATCTACACCATCCCGGAGATTTCCATGGTGGGCAGGACCGAGCAGGAGCTCACCGCCGAGCGCGTGCCCTACGAAGTGGGCAAGGGCCTTTACGAAGACGTCGCCAAGGCCCAGATGGTGGGCGACCGCGCCGGCATGCTGAAACTGATCTTCGACCCCGACACCCTGAAGCTCCTCAGCGTCCACGCCATCGGCGACGAAGCCACCGAGATCATCCACATCGGCCACGCCGTCATCGCCCTCGGCGGCACCGTCGAATACTTCCGCGACAACGTCTTCAACTACCCCACCTTCGCCGAAGCCTACAAGGTCGCGGCCTACGACGGCTTCAACAAGATCGCCGGGGCCGGGTAGCGCGGGAATGAGAAGTCACAAATCGCGACAGAGGGCGGATTGTGGGACTTCGACGCAGAACTCGGCGAGCCAATCAGATCGGCGGCTTCCAATGGGACTTGGGCAATGCTGGGAAGAGCGCCGACAAGCACGGTGTGCAACAAGTCGAAGCGGAACAGGCTTTCTTCAACGAACCATTGCTGGTTGTCGAGGATATCGGACACAGCGCGGCCGAACCACGATTTCACGCCCTTGGCGTAACTGACGCCGGACGACGGCTGCAGGTGACATTCACACTACGGGAGCGCGCTACCCGAATCCGCGTTATCTCGGCCCGACATGAGCCGGAAGAACGAGTACGCTATGAGCAAGAAATTTAAACCTGTCCCGTCCTTCGAGACTGAAGCGGAGGAGCGAGCTTTTTGGGAAAGCCACGACTCCGCCGACTACGTGGATTGGAACCGAGCCGAACGCGTCCGTTTCCCCAATCTCAAGCCGTCCAGCAAGGCTATTTCGCTGAGGTTGCCAGTGGACCTGCTTGAACGGATCAAGACCGCGGCCAACA
>JAPOQB010000401.1 GCA_026710965.1 Deltaproteobacteria bacterium
GTGGACGAGGAGACCGGCAAGGTCACCATGGAGAAGCTCGGCACCTGCGGTGACGTCGGGTTGGCCATCAATCCGGCCCTGGCCGAGGGCCAGGACATCGGCGCCGCCACCACCGGCATGGGCATCGGCATGTTCGAGGAGTTGGAGTTCGACAACAACCAGCTCCTGAACGGCAACCTGCTGGAGTACCGCCTGCCGCGATTCTCCGACATGCCGCGGACGGTGAAGCTCGAACTGGTGCAGAACCGCGACGGCGTGGGCCCCTATGGGGCCAAGGGCGGCGGCGAAGCATCCCTCAACTCCCTGCCCGCCAACATCGCCAACGCGGTGTACAACGCCACCGGGGCGCGGATACGCCGAGCCCCGCTCACGCCGGAGAAGGTCTGGCGCGCCATCCGCGAAGCGCGCGCCGCACGTGGAGAGAACGAGTCATGATGCCGCTGCGACGTTTCGCCATCCACCGTCCCGCCGACCTGCGCGAGGCCGCGGAGATGCTCGACCACTACGGTGAGAACGGCAGCCTCTACGCCGGCGGCACCGAGCTGTTGCTGGCCATGCGCCACGACCTGCTGCGCTACGAGCACTTGATCGACATCAAGGCGGTGGCGGGTCTGGACGGCGTCGAACGCCGCGATGGGCAACTGCACATCGGCGCCGCCGTTACCCACCGGGCCATCGAACGCTCCTCCGTGGTACGGGAACTGCTGCCGGTGATGGCGGAGATGGCGGCCAACGTCGCCAACGTGCGCGTGCGCGCCACCGGCACACTGGGCGGGAATCTTTGTTTTGCCGAACCGCATTCAGATCCGGCCACCCTGCTTCTGGCCTTGGGCGGCACCGCCCGGGCACAGGGAAGGGGCGGCGAGCGGACGCTGTCCATGGACGGGCTGCTGGCCGGTGCCTATGAGAACTCCCTCACCCAGGACGAGGTCCTGACCGGCGTGGACGTACCGCTGCCGGGGTCGACCCAGCGCACCGCCTACCTCAAGTTCCAGGTCCACGAAAGGCCCCTGTTAGGCCTGGCGCTGATGCTCGACCTGAACGAGGACGGCAGCGAGATCCGCGCGGCCCGCTGTGCCGTCGGCTGCGTGAGTCCCACGCCGTGCCGCTCGGAGACCGCGGAAAGCCTCATCTCCGGCCCCGCCGATTCGGTGGAACAACGGCTTCAGGAGGCCGCCGACACCCTCGCCGATGAAGCCGCTCTGACCGACGACCGCGAAGGCAGCGCGGAATACAAGCGCCACCTCATCGGCGTGCTGCTGCGCCGCGCCGCCAAGCAGTGCCTCTAGTGCGATTCCCCGCTCCGCTGATTCCGGGCACTCTGGTCAAACGTTACAAGCGGTTTCTCGCCGACGTCCGTCTCGATGACGGTACGCTGGTAACCGCGCACTGCACCAACACGGGCAGCATGCTGGGCTGCAACGCTCCCGGTAGCCAGGTGTACCTTTCCGAGCAACCCGGCAAGAACCGCAAGCTTCCCTATACCTGGGAGTTGATCCGGGTGGGGCGAACGCTGGTGGGGATCAATACGCTGGCGGCCAACCGCCTGGCGCGGGAAGGGATCGAATCCGGGGTCGTCAAGGAATTGCAAGGCTATGAACGCCTCCGGCCCGAGGTGCCGACACGGCCGGGATCGCGGCTGGACTTTCTCCTCGAAAACCCGGGGCAGCAATGCTACGTGGAGGTGAAAAACGTGACGCTGGTGATGGACGGCGTCGCCACCTTCCCGGACGCGGTCAGCGAGCGCGGCACCAGGCACCTGAAGGAGCTCATCCGGCTGCGGCGGCGGGGCCACCGCGCCGTGCTGCTGTTCGTCATCCAGCGGGGGCCCTGTCCCTCCTTCAGACCCGCCGACGAGATCGACGTGGAATACGGGCGCTGGCTGCGACGCGCGGCCAGGGCGGGAGTCGAGATCTATCCCTACCGGGCCAGGGTGACCGTCCGGGGGATTTCACTCAGGGAAGCCGTTCCGCTGCAACTCTAGTGTGGTGTCTGGAATGTGTCCCTGGGACGGTTCAAGGCGTCCCGCCCTCCATTGGTCCCAGGATCGCCGGTGTCAGCGCGGAGAATATGCCCACGAAGCTCCCGCTGCTGCCGTCGGCTTCATCGAACGCGACATCGCTCAACCCCACCACCCCGCGGGGATTGCCGTCCGGATCCGGGACGTTGGAGAACTGCCCGGCCCACACGCCAGTCGCCTCCGTGACGGTCCGTTCCGGATGCGTCACCGTCACGTCGGTGTTCTCGAACGTCCCATCCGACTTGAAACGCGTCGGGCCGAGGCGCAGCTCGTAGTCCGTGGGCGACGCAACGGGGTCCCGGCTCCACCAGGTCACGATGGGATACAGGTACTCACCCGGCTGAACCCTGATGTCCTCCGTACACCCGATGCAACCCTGAATGGTACCGTCGGCGAAGTCGGCCCGGAGCTCGATGACGGCGCCGAACTCGGTGTACTGGCTCGCCCCGTCCAACTCTCTCCATCCGCTGCCGTAACTGTACCGGTAGACGCCGCCGACGCTGCCCGCATAGGTGGCTTCGCCGGCTACGGGCATCTGAGGCGGGTTCGACGGATCGATCTCGGGACCGTCGATGAACACGCCCGTTTCGGCCTCTTCCGGATTCCGCCGCGAGACCCCGAGGGGGAAGTGGGCCCACCACCCCACGGCCAGGTAGTCGGCTGGATCCTCCACGTCCCAACTGATGGCCGCGTAGGCATAGAGTCTCCCGTCGTGGTGGTTCTGCACCAGCAACCATTCGCGACTTGCAGAGCCGGGCATGGGCGGCGGGGGAATATACTGCGCCCACGTCCGCTCGAGGTCCCATACGCTGTTCAGCTTCCTGGTGCTTCCGTCCCCGCGTCTTACTTCAACACCCACGACCCCGTTCTTGAAGGTCGTCTTCGTCCTGAACCGCTGTTGTGTCTCGGTGAGCTCGATTTCCTTCATCCCCGGACCGCCGCCGGCGCAGCCGGCCGTTGCCGACAACAGGAACACGCTCGACAGAAGCACGATCCATTTCATGACGCCCTTCCTCCTCCCTCAACCAAGGCTCTCGATGAATCCGGTCACGGCCCGATTGAACTGTCCGGGCTGCTCCCGGTAGCAGAAGTGGCCCGCCTTGTTGATGACGTGCAACTGCGCGTTCTCGGTGCTGCCGGCAACGTAGTCGAACAGCGTGAGACCCCGCCGGTACCGTGCCGTCGGGTCATTGTAGCCCCACACCACCAGGGTGGGGGTCTTGAGCCGTCCCTCCAGCATCCACTGGAGGCACTCTTCCTTATCGAGGACGAGGTTGCGCATGAACAGCTTCAACCCCCCGGCGCTCATGGCGCGCACGGACTCCTGGTACTTGGGCAGCTCGGAGATCTCCACCGCCGCGTCGATCCAGCCCTCTGTGATGTGACCGGTACCGTGGGAGTAGTGCTCCACCACCCAACGCTGGCTCTCCCGGCTGAGGTGCGGCTCGGGCCTTGCGGCCATGACCAGCTCCGTCAGCGACGGGCCCGGCGAGAGGGTGCCGCTGTCCACGATGATGCAGGACTTGACGATCTCGGGATGCAGCAGCGTAAGCCGCGCCACCAGGTAGCCGCCGCGGGAGTGGCCGCACAGGTGAACATCCTTCAAGCCCATGGCCTTCAGGAATCCGTGGGCGTGCTCTACCACGGCGGCGGGCGTGTAGTCGTCGTCGGTCTTGGGGTTGCCGGTGTGACCTTGACCGAGCTTGTCCACGGCGACCACCCGGCACGACTCCGCCAACGCGTCGAAGTTGAGCTCCCAGTCCAGCGCGCTGTCACAGGCGTCCGTGGTACCGAAGTGGCTGCCATGCCACAGCACCAGCGGCTCGCCCACCCCCTGTTCGAAGTAGCGGGTACGGACCCCGTCCACGTCGATAAACTTCTCCTCGGTCATTGGCATGCCGTTTCCTCCCGGAGATTGCCTGAAACGCCGGAGACTTCAGCGTTGCAGCGCCATGAACATGAACACCTTGGCGGCCTCGATCACGCTCTTGAGGGGCACCAGGTCGTTGTCCGTGTGCTGGAACCGGACAGCGCGTGAGCCATAGTTGACGGTCTCGATTCCGCGGACGTTGAGCAGCCCGGTGTCGTTGGCCGCCGTGGAGAAGCTGTATTCCGGCTCCCCGCCCAACATGGTCCGGATGGCGTTGCCGAGGGCCACTACCACGCCGGCGTCTTTCCCCACCTCGCAGGGATACATGAACTCTTCCTTCTCCAGCGTTACCTCGCAGGGTTCGATGGTTCCGATGGCGTCGGCAAGCTGCTGCACCGCGCGGTCGGCGTCGTCGCCCGGCAACAGCCGGCGGTCCATCTTGATGTGGCATTCGCTCGGAATAGTGTGGGTCGACTTGGGAAAGCTCTCGATGGCGGTGGGCGTCAGGGAAACCCGGCCCAGCTCCGGATGGCTCTTGTCCTCGGGATAGGGCATCAGCGGCGCGAGCTTCTCCAGCACCCTGACCGCGCCCTCCACCGCGTTGACGCCGTCCCAGGGGCGGCTGCTGTGGGCCTGACGGCCGCGCACGACGATGCGCACATCGATGCGGCCCTTGTTGCCCAACTGGATCTCGGGCGGACCGTCGATAAGACCCCAGCCCGCGTCGATGCCGCCGTGCGACAGCACGTAGTCGAGGGATTCGTGCTTGCCGCTCTCTCCCGCGGTGCTGGTGACGAAGTAGAGGTCTCCAGGCAGCTCCCATCCGCTCCGGGCGATGAGCTTCGCCGCGGTGAGCATGGCCGCCAGGCTGCCCTTCTGCTCGCACGCGCCCCGGCCCCAGCCACAGGGCCCTTCGAGCCCGTAGGGCTCGCCGTCGACCATCTCCCCGGAGTAGGGGTTGGGCATGGTGCTGGGCGCCGCGTTCATGGCGTACGACACCAGCAGCAGGCCCGGCGCCGTTCCATTCCCCGGCAATCGCGCGGTGAGGTTGCCCATGCCGTCGATGACGGCATCGATGCCCTCGGCCTCGAGCTCGGGCCGCACCACGTCGCGGATCAGCGCCAGCACCTGAGGCTCTTTTTCCAGCAGCTCGGTCTGCGGGCTGGGCGTCTGCAGCAGCTTCACCAGAAGCCGCTGGACCTCGTCCGGGTCGACGCCCGCCTCGATGCGTTGTCTGGTTTCGTTCGTGTCCATAAAGTGTGTTCCGGATGGGGCGCCCTTCGACTTCGCTCCGCTACGCTCAGGGCGAACGGGAAAGGATTTCACAACCGTTCGCCCTGAGCGTAGCGGAGCGCGAGCGGAGCGAAGTCGAAGGGCGCCCATCCACAAGCGGATTCGATCGGAGTTCGCTACATCTCCCCCTCGGTTCCGACGCCCTGCTCAAGGGCCCGCCGGTAAACCAGGCTCGCGGCAGCGACGTCCTGCGCCGCGATACCCACCGACTTGTACATGGTGATCTCGTCGCCGCGGGTCCGTCCCGGTTTGGCGCCGGACAGCACCTCGCCGATCTCGCCGCGTATGTGGTCCGGCGTGATGGCGCCTTCCTCCAACGCCAGCAGGATGTCGCCGCACTCGGTGTTGATGGCGTCCAGGGAGTCCACCACCACCGTCGCCGCCTTGACCGTGTCGCTGCCCATCTCCCGGGCTTCGGGCCGGTGGGAGCCCACGGCATTGATATGGACACCGGGCTTGAGCCA
>JAPOQB010000496.1 GCA_026710965.1 Deltaproteobacteria bacterium
CAGACGTTGGTCACGAAGGATGGCACCAGAAGCACGGCCATGGCGTTCGGCAGATGGAGCGCCACCGCCAGAAGGGCGAGACTTACGGTCGGAAGGCCAAGACCGATGACCCCCTTGACCGTGCCCGCGATCAGGAAGGTGGCCGCGATTGACAGGATGGTGGCGGCGTCAAGCATCCCCCGCGGTTCATGACGGCCGTTCCATCCAGCTCGACAGCGGCAGGCTTTCGATCCGTCCGTCGGAGTACATGCGGACCGTGGTGCGGCGCATGGCGGCGCACTGGAGGTACACCGCCACCGGCAGGGTCGCCATGTGGCAGTAGGCCATCTCCAGGTGGACGTCGAAGGCCGAGGTGGCGCCGCCCATGCCCATGGGGCCCAGTTTCAGCCTCAGGATATCGTCCATGAGCTGGTTTTCGAGCCGGGCCAGTTCGGAGTCGGGATTGCGGTCGCCCACGGGGCGCAGGATGGCGGCTTCCTTGGCCATGCGGGTGCAGGTCTCGAAGGTGCCTCCCAGCCCCACGCCCACCAGGTTGGGCGAGCAGGTGGCGCCAAGCCGCACCAGGTTGATGGTGGACTCCACCACGAACTTCCGCACGCCCTTCTCCCCGGCGGTGGGCGGCAGCACGGTGAACTTGCTGCCCACCAGCTCGGGCCCTCCCCCGACGGCCACGTTGGTGATCTCCAGGTAGTCCGCATCCGGCACCACCCGCACCTTGATGTCCGGGCAGCCGGGGCCCGCGTTGGTGTTGGGGTTGTGGCGCGTCAGTGGATGGACCGCGTTGGGCCGCAGGGGAATGTCCGAGGTGACCTCGGCGCTGACCTCGCGCAGGGTCCGCTCCAGCGCCTCGTAGCCCCCTTCGAGTTCGGCGATCATCGCGGTGCCGAGGCCAATGTAGTAGGTCAGCAGGCCGGTATCGGCGCAGAAGGGCATACTCCGGGCCGAGGCGCTGGCCACCGCGTCCAGGTTGGCCTTGAGGTGGGCCTTCCCCAGCTCGCTGGTCTCCTTGTCGTGCTGTTCCTGCAGAAACGACTTGAAGTCCTGCGGCAGATCATACTGGTTTGTCTTCCATAACGCGGTAACCGTGCGCGCGATCGCTTCCTGGCTCAGCATCGTCGGTGCCTTTCCGCCCGCGGGTTGCAGGCCACTTGCACCTACAACATGGGGCCTGAATAGGCAACCACGCGACCGCCTCCGTTCTTGACAATCTTCATGCTGTCTTGCATTGTTGGTGCCTTTGAGCCTCGGTGCAGTCCATTTACGAAGGGAGTCTTGGAATGTTTCGGACACTCACTGCCGTGGTGACGGCAAGCATTGCTTTGGCGCTCATGTCGGGTCCCGCCTGGAGCGTGGCGGACTTCTACAAGGGCAAGACCATCCGGTTCATCGTGGGCCATGCGCCGGGCGGCGGCTACGATACTTACACGCGGACCACCGCCCGCCATATCAGCAAACACTTTCCGGGAAACCCCAACCCGGTGGTCCAGAGCCTCACGGGTGCTGGCGGGCTCATCGCCGGCAACTACATCTACAACAAGACCCGGCCGGACGGCCTCACGGTCGGCGTGTGGAACAACCAGTTTGTCGTGCATCAAGCTCTGGGCAGCAGACGTGTCAACTTCGACGCGCGGAAGTTCGGCTGGGTGGGCGCTCCCGTCACCGGCTGGCCGAGCTGCGCGGTCATGGGGTTCACTGGCTTCAAGACCTGGGACGACGTCCTCAAGTCCGGCAAACCCCTCAAGATGGGATCGGCCGGCGGAACCGGCACGACCCTGCCCACGATTCTCAACATGGCCACCGGCAAGGAGGTCTTCGAGATCATTCCCGGATACAGAGGGACCGCGCCGGTGCGGCTGGCCTTGCAGGCGAGGGAGCTCGGCGGGCTTTGCATGGCCTTCGAGTCCATGCGGGTGACGGCGCGCGCGATGCTCGATGCCCAGGGCGACGAAAAGCTGATTCCGATCCTGGTCTACGGGAATCCGCCGGATCCGGAAGTCCAGAACATCCCGCGCCTGCGCGACCTGGTCAAGGGCAAGGACAACATCGCCATGCTCAACGCCTGGGGTCTGATTTACAACTTCCAGCGGCCCTTGACCCTCCCTCCGGGAACCCCCAAGGAACGTGTCGCCGCCTGGAGGAAGGCCTATACCGCGACCCTCAGTGACCCCGCCTTTCTGGCGGACGCAAAGAAGTCGCGGTTGAACATCGTCCACGTAACCGGAGAACAGATCGACGGCTACGTGGACGCCATGCTGAACATGTCCGAGGAGACCAAGTCGCGGCTGAAGTGGATGCTGCCCAAGTAGGGGGCGGGTTTCAGAGCCGCCGGTGCCGTTTCGCATGCCGCCGTAGGGCTGAAAGGAGTTGATGCATGAAGCGACTGTTCACCGGAATCATCGGTGTAAGCGTCGGGTTGGCGTTCGTCCTGGGCCTCTCGGGCCCCGCCTGGAGCGTCGAGGATTTCTTCAAGGGCAAGACCGTCCGGTTCATCGTCGGGGCTTCGCCCGGCGGCGGCTATGACACCTACACCCGCGCCGCCGCGCGCCACATCAGCAAGCATTTTCCGGGCAACCCGACCCCGGTGGTGCAAAACCTGACCGGCGCCGGCGGCCTTATCGTCGCCAACTACCTTTACAACAAGGTCAAGCCCGACGGGCTGACCGTCGGAGTCTGGAACAACGTGTTCTTGCTGCACCAGGCTCTGGGCTCCCGGCGGGTCAACTTCAAGGCACGCAAGTTCGGCTGGGTCGGCGCGCCCGTGACCGGCTGGCCGAGTTGCGCGGTGATGGGATTCACTGGCCACAAGAGCTGGGAGGATCTGGTCAAGTCGGGGAAACCCCTCAAGGTCGGGTCGTCCGGGGGCACCGGCACCACCCTGCCCACGATCCTCAACATCGCCTCCGGGAAAGAGATCTTCGAGGTCGTTCCCGGCTACAAGGGCACGGCGATCGTGAGGCTGGCATTGCAGGCGAGAGAGCTGGGCGGGGTCTGCATGGCGTTCGAATCCATGCGGGTGACGGCGCGATCCATGCTTGACGCCAAGGGCGACGACAAGCTGATCCCGATCCTGGTCCACGGCAGTCCGCCGGACAAGGAAGTGAAGGACCTGCCGCGGGTGACGGACCTGGTCAAGGGCAAGGACAACGTCGCGATGCTGAATGCCTGGGCGGTGCAGTACAATTTCCAGCGGCCGGTGACGCTGCCGCCGGGAACGCCCAAGGACCGGGTGGCGGCCTGGCGCAAGGCCTACGCCGCGACCCTCAAGGACCCGGCCTTTCTGGCGGACGCCAAGAAGTCGAAGCTCAACATCGTGTACGTGTCCGGCGAGGATGCCGACAAGTACACGGACACGATCCTGTCCATGTCGGCGGAGACCAAGGAGCGGCTCAAGTGGATGCTGCCGAAGTAAACGTCTAGACCACCGCGACGGCGCGGCACGGCGCGCCGTCGCCCCCCTCAATCTTTATCGGGAACGCGATCAGCGTGAAGGTGCGCTTGGGGACCTTGTGCAGGTTGGCCAGATGCTCGATGAACGGGATGCCCTTGCCCAGGAAGGTCCGGTGCACCGGGAAGTCGCCCGGCCGGGGTTCCCCTTTCCCCTGCACCTGGTCCTGGGGCGAGTCCAGCGCCAGCGCCTTGATGCGTTTCGACACCAGCCAGCGCGCCAGCTCGGTGGTGATGAAGGGATTGTTGAAATAGTAGGTGGGATCGCCGAACATCTTGCGGTTCCAGCCCGTGTGGAACACCACGATCCTTCCCTTGAGATCCTGCTCCCGGAAGCCCGGCGAGGTGCGCACGTCCTCGATGGTGATGCCGGTCCTGGGCTTGACCTTGCGGCGCAGGTCGATCTTGACCGCGGGCCCCATGAAGCGCTCCAGCGGCATCTGGTCGATGGTCTTGCCGCCGGGAACGAAGTGATACGGCGGGTCGCAGTGCGTTCCGGTGTGGATGCTGGCGTGCATCTCGGTGTTGGAGCGCCCGTGGGTCTCGTGGGTGTGGATCGGATGGAACGACAGGACGGGATGCCCCGGCACCACGGTGACGTTGGTGGTCAGCGGCAGGCTCAGGTCGATGAGCTTCGGCATGGTCGACTCCAGTCTCGCGGTTGTCAGCGGTGGATGATCTTGGGCCGCACGTGGCGAATGTCGTCGATGTCCACCATGGTGTCGATTCCCAGCTTCAGGTTGTTCCACCACTCGTCATCGCAGCCTCTGCTCGCCACCTTCTCCGGCTCCAGAATCCGGTTGCTCATGGCCCACAGCACGTCCGCGGGATCGTCGATATTCACGTCCTCGTTCACCAGGATGGCCCGATTGATGCACTGGATCCGAAGGTAGTCGTCCATGATCGCGGGGGCCCGGTCGGTGGGCCCCACGGCGGCCACCACCAGCCGGCCGAGGGCGTAGTCGGGAACGGTATAGCGCTTGATCTCGGGATACTTCCGCTGGATCGCTTCCAGCTCCGGAAGAAACCGCACGATGGTGAGCAGGATCTGCTCCTTGGAATCCACCGGCAGGATGGTCTGGTACACCGGGTCCTTGCGGTGCGAAACTCGTAGGATGTCCAGTGTGGGTTTCTGCTGCGGCCGCGCGTAGCATCCAGTCCAGTCGCCGAAGGGGCCTTCGGTATCCAGCTCGGTGGAGACCACCCCCTCGATCACGAATTCGGACCCCGCCGGCACCTGGATGTCCACGGCGCCGCACTGGGTCATGGCCAACTCCCCGCGGTGCTCCGGCGCCGCCAGGGCCGTGGCGACCTGGACCTCGTCCACCCCCTCGGGAATGTAACCCGCCGCCGCCACCAGCATCTCCGAGGGCGGTCCCAGGGTGATGGCCACCTCCATGCGCAGGCCCTTGCGGGCGATTCTGTTGTAGTAGAGCCGGTTGTGCACGGACTTGGGGTTGAACCCCAGCTTTTTGGGACCCTTCACCATGTGGCGGATGAAGGAGATGTTGACGCGCCCGGTCTCCGGGTCCTTCATGAAGACCACCCCGGAAGTGATGTAGGGCCCGGCGTCCCGCTCCGAGTATTGGGCCAGCGGCAGCAGTCGGGTGATGTCCGGGTCGTCGTGCACCACCTCGAAACAGGGGGCCTCGCGGGTCTCCAGCACCGGCTCGGGATGGGCCACCGCGTGGTCGATGTGTTCCCACATCTTCGAGACCTCCACCCACATGCCCAGGGCGTAGCGTTCCATGCTGCCGTAGAGGTTGGCCAGCACCGGCACGTCATGGCCGTTGACGTGTTCGAACAGGATGGCGCGGTTGCCGTTCTTCTCCTCGTCCTGGATGCGCCCCGGCATGGCTTCCCGGTCAATGGCCTCGCTGACCGTGCACAGGTCGCCGCGCTCGCGGCAGGCGGTTACGAGCTCTCTGATGCGCATACGGTGTCTCCTCCGTCAGGTACCATTTGAACAGCGTCCTTCGACTTCGCTTCGCTCAGGACGAACGGTGTATGGTTTCCCCCGTTCTCTACGCCCGAGACGAGCGGTGTCCCCCAACCCTCCGCTACGGCCGGGACGAACGGAACGAGACTCCCCCAACCCCCCGTTAAGCCCGAGACGAACGGAACGAGGTTTCCCCAACCGTCCGCTACGCTCGGGATGAACGGAATAAGATTGGCCCAACCGTTCGTCCTGAGCGTAGCGGAGTGTCAGCGGAGCGAAGTCGAAGGGCGCCATACACATTGCGGCACGTGATCAACCCCCTCAGGCTTTCGCCCCCCGCAGCAGCTCCAGAATCCGGCTGGGCGACAGCGGTGTCGAGGTGACCTCCACCCCCAGCGGTTCGATGGCGTCGGCGACGGCGTTGGCTACCGCGGCGTAGGCGTAGACACAGCCGCCCTCTCCCATTCCCTTGTAGCCACCCGGGATCTGCGGCGCCGCGGTCTGCAGGTGGCACACCTCGAACGCCGGCATGTCCGTGGCCGTGGGGATGAGGTAGTCCATGAAGCTGGTGGTCAGGAGCTGTCCGTCCTCGTCGTAGACCAGTTCCTCCAGCAGCGTGCCGCCGACGCCCTGCGCGGTGCCGCCCACCACCTGTCCCTCCACGACCATGGGGTTGATCTCCACCCCGCAGTCATGGACGATGGCGTAGCGCAGGAACTTCACGGCGCCGGTCTCGATGTCCACTTCCACCACCGGGATATGGATGGAGTAGGGCCAGGTGATGCAGAGGCCGCTCACCGGGGCCTTAAACGATTCGGTGGCCTCGAGCCCGGCGGGGATCTCCCGGGGCAGGGTCGCCACCTCCGAGTAGGCCACCCGCGCCACCCGGCTCACCGGCAGGCTCTTGTCCGGCACGCCCCGCACCTGCACCTGCCCGTCGACGATCTCCATGTCCTCCTCGGCTCCCTCCAGCAAGTGGGCGCCGACGCGGCACACCTTCTTCTTGAGCGCCATGCCCGACTCCGCCACTGCGGGCAGCACCACCGCGCTGAACCGCGCGGCGCGGGTGCCCGAGTCGTAGGGCGTCACCGCGGTGTCTCCTTCCACGACTTCGATGGTGTCGATGGGCAGTCCGGTAGCGTCCGCCGCCACCTGCGCGGCGGTGGTGGCGTGGCTGGTGCCGCAGGCGACGTCGCCGATGAGCACCTTGACATTGCCGGAGGTGTCCATGCGCATGGTGACGGTGGCGTAATCCAGCGTCGGCACGTAGTGCTGGGCCATGGCCGCGGTGTAGGTGTTCCAGCCAGCGCCCTCCACCGCCATGGCCACGCCGATGCCCATGTAGCGCCCTTCCTTGCGGAGCCGCGCCTGCTCTTCCCTGAGGGCCGGGTAGTCCACCATCTCCAGGGCCTTGTCCAGCCCGGCCATGTAGTCGCCGCTGTCGAACTCGTGGCCGGTGACGGTCTTGTAGGGCGTTTCCTTGATGACGTTCTGCTGGCGCATGTCCACGGGGTCCCGGCCGAGCTGCCGGGCGATGAGGTCCACCGAGCGCTCGATGACCAGCGCGCCCATCTGGCTGCCGAAACCGCGGTAGGCGCCGTACGGGCACTTGTTGGTCATCACCACGTCAATGTCGACGTGGAAGCCCTTGACCATGTAAGGCCCGGGCAGCCACATGCCGGCGCCCAGGGACGGCCCGCTGATGCGGGCGTCGAGATAGCCGCCGGCATTCACGATCTCGTGCGACTTGATCCCCAGGATGGTGCCGTCCCGCTTCATCGGGATCTCGACGTCGTGGATCTGTTCCCGGGAGTGGAGGAACGCCAGCAGGCTTTCCCGGCGGGTCTCGATCCACTTCACCGGCCGGCGGGTCTTGATGGCCATCAGGCACAGCGCCACCACCTCCGGCGGGACCTGCAGCTTGTTGCCGAATCCGCCGCCCACGTCCGGGGCGATGACCCGGATCTTGAACTCGGGGAAGTCCAGGATCTCCGACAGATGGGTCTTGAGGATGTGGGGGATCTGGGTCGAGCAGTGAAGGGTCAGCTCCCGCGTGCCGGGGTTGTACTGGGCGATGCAGCCCCGGGTCTCGATGGGCGTGCCCGCATGGCGGTGCATGCAGTAGCGTTTCTTGAAGACGAAGTCGGCCTCCCGGTAGGCGGCGTCCATGTCCCCTCCCCGGCGTTCGATGCGCAGCCCGACGTTGTTGTCCAGGTTGTCGTGCAGCTTCTGCGCATCCGGCTTGAGGGCTTCGTCAGGATCCATCAGGGGTTCGAGCGGCTCGTACGCCACCTCCACCAATTCGGCCACGTCGTCCGCCGCGTAGCGGTCCGCGGCCGCCACCAGCGCCACCGGCTCGCCCACGAAACGCACCCGGTCATGGGCCAGACAGCGGTAGTCCGGCTTCTTGATGACCGTGGCCTGGCGGTAGCTGTAGACGGGCATGGGGTTCGCCAGCGGGTAGGCTTCGGCGCCCGTGACCACGTCGATCCCCTTGGGATGCTCCAGCGCCTTGCTCGCGTCGACGCCCAGCAGCCTGGCATGGGCGTGGGGGCTTCGCACGAAAGTGGCGTAGAGCATGCCCGGCAGGCTGATGTCGTCCACGTAGGTGCCCGAGCCGGTGACGTACTTAAGGTCCTCGCGCCGCTTGATGCTTTGACCGATCATTGGCTCAGACATGGAAACCTCACGTGTTGGTTGAGGAAGTTGCCTTCAACT
Organism: Deltaproteobacteria bacterium; assembly: GCA_026710965.1. GTDB lineage: Bacteria > Desulfobacterota > Binatia > UBA9968 > JAJDTQ01 > JAJDTQ01. The sequence continues at coordinate 8,102 of JAPOQB010000496.1, forward strand.
GCTCGGCGGCCCACAGCACGGCCTCCACGATGTTCTGGTAGCCCGTGCACCGGCACAGGTTTCCCTCGAGCTCTTGCCGCACGGTTTCTTCCGTGGGGTCCGGATGCCGTTCCAGCAACTGCAACGCCGACAGGATCATCCCCGGCGTGCAATAGCCGCACTGGAGTCCGTGCTTCTCCCAGAAGCCCTCTTGCAGCGGATGGAGCGTGTCCTCGTCCGCCACCCCCTCGATGGTGGTGATGCGCGCGCCGTCGGCCCTCACGGCCAGCAGCGTGCAGGACTTGACCGCCTTGCCGTTGAACATGACCGTGCA
>JAPOQB010000466.1 GCA_026710965.1 Deltaproteobacteria bacterium
GCACCGTGAAGCGTTCCTCGTCCTCCTCCACCGCCTCGTCGTCCACGGTGGGGATGATGATCCGGGCGCTCTGTTGACCCTCGGGCACCGTCAGCGTCGCGGCGAACTGCCCCACGTCCTCGGCGGTCGCCCCGCCGTCCGGGTAGTCGGCGGTCACCGTGAAGGACACGCCACCGGCGCCGGCCGGGGTGCCCAGGCTCAGGGTCAGCGTCGCTTCCTCGCCTTCCGTCACGCTGACCTGGGGGCTCAGCGTGTAGGTGCGCGGCGGCGGGTCGATGGCCACATGGTGGGTGGCCGACTGGGAGCCGTTGGTGACGCGGATGTAGACGTAGGTCCACTTCGAGGACGGGTTCAGCGCGATGGCCGGGGTGTAGCCGCCGTTGGGAAAGGACGCGAACGTGCCGGTGACGCCATAGACGTTCCCGATGGCCCATTCCAGCGTGCTGTTCGGATGCGCCGTCACCCGCAGCATGACGTGGGTCGTCGTCACCATGCCCTTCTCCGGGTCGGCGCTGGGGAACTGCCCGGGGATGTACGCCCGCAGCTGCACGCGCCTCTCGAACGTCCCCGGGATCGTGGACGGCTTGGGCCGCGCGAGACGCAGGTTGTTGAAGTTGTCCACCGGCTGCCCGCCGCGCATCTCGTCGTAATGCACGCGCACGGGGTGCAGGTCCGTGTGGGGCGCGGGCGCGCCGGGATCGACAACGTTCCTGCCCACCAGGCTTACCGAGACCGTGTCGCCGTCCGACCAGCTCAGGCCCGCGCCGTGCCAGGTCAGCCTCCATGCGTCCTCATTGCGATCGATCCCCCAGCTCTCAATGGCGTCCTTGAACTGGAACTGCTTGTCGCCCACGTCCAGTCGCAGCTGGTCCGGGTGCAGCGGTGGCGCTTTGTCCAGCAGGAGCTGGAGGTAGCCGTGGGCGACCCTCAGCGCCAGGACGTTGTACGCCCGCCCGCCGTAGGTGAAGGAGTTATCGGACGCGAGCTGGTCGGAGCACTGCTGCTGCCCGATGCAGCCGTCTCCAGCGAGGGGGCCCAGGTCCTTGACCGTCAGCGTGGACGCCCAGAGGTCGATTTCGGCGGGTGGGGGCGGCAGGGGCAAGCTCACCGTCAGACTCACCTCGATCGTGGCGCCGACCGCGAGCGCCGCCACTCCGGATTTCTCCCAGTATCCAAAGGACCCATATGGTCTGCTGTCTAATGAGGAGAGAGTGGCGTCAGTCATGCGGAACTGTGCGCTGCCGACGTGCAGCGTGAGATCCAACGGGATTGGCTTGTCGAGTCCAAACTGGAGCAGACCGCTGAGCCTCGGGTACAAGAACTTGACCTCATACTGTTCGCCGGCGTACATGAAGTTGCTGTCGGTTAGCGACCCGGCGAGGGCGAAGACCGGGTGTTCGTAAGAGTTAAAGCCCGCGTCGAAGTGCACTTGGGCCGCCGTCATTGTGGCGGACCAGACGGTGGTTCCGGGTGCCTGCGCGGAGGCGGGGGGTGCCTGCGCGGAGGCGGGCCGGGAGTCGTGTACGAAGAAGACCGCCAGCGCAACGAGAGCGACGGTCAGCAGGAGGAGCAGGGAGCGGAGGGAGGGGGCGCGTGTCATGCCGCGCTTCCCTGCCGGGGAGAGGTGGGGGCTAGAGCGGAGGTTCGGGGGGGGGGTACGGGCATGGCTGCTTTGAGTAGGCGGCGCGGTGCGGTCAGGGTTCGGATTAAGGCGTCGGGAAGGCTCATGGGATTAATCCTCCTGTGTCATGTGGTATGGCTGTGGCGGGGGCTGCCGGGGGTTTCGTTTCGGTGGATGAGTATAGAGATGCGGGGATAAGGTTGGGTAAGGCCAATGCCCATTTCGATAAGGATATGGTAAGGTTCGATAAGGATACGGTAAGTCTTGGCCGGAATTTTGGTAGTGTTGGCTTGGACGGACCCTTTTGGAGGGGGTGAGATCGTTGGAGGACGCCCACCATCGGCGCCGGGGAACAGACCGCCTTTCCCGTCTCAGCGCGGCCAGTGTGCGTATCAACGAGAGCTTGGATGTGGACACGGCGCTGCGGGCTGTTATGGACAGCGCCCGCTGCCTGACTGACGCGCCCTACGCCTCGATTATCACCCTCGACGCGTTGGGTCGGGTGGAGGATCACCTGGTCTTGGGCTTCGACCCCGACGATGTGGAGCGGCTGTGGCAGGCCTCTCAGGGGCCGATGTTCTTTGAGTACCTCAACGGCCTGGGGGCTCCGCTGCGGGTGGGCCACCTGGAGGAGTTCACCGCCGGCATCGGTCTGGGGGAGTTCCGCTCGCCGGTGAAGCTCACCGCTTTCATGGCCGCGCCGATACTTCACCAGGGGGTGCGCTCGGGCAACCTTTGTGTGGGGAGCGACGAGGAGGGTCGGGAATTCACCCAGGAGGACGAGGAGATCCTGGTGCTGTTCGCCTCCCAGGCGGCGCAGGTCATCGCCAACGCCCGCCGGCACCGGGAGGAGCAGCGGGCCAGGGCGGGCCTGGAGACCCTCATCGACACCACGCCGGTGGGTGTCGTCGTGTTGGACACGGACACGGGCACTGCGGCGTCGTTCAACCCGGAGGCCAGCAGGATCGTCGACGCCCTGCGCAGCCCCGGCCAGACGCCGGAGGACCTGCTGGGCTTGATGACCGTCCGCCGGGGCGACGGGAGCGAGGTCTCCCTGCAGGAGTTCCCCCTAGCCCGGGTCCTGGGCTCCAGCGAGACGGTGCGGGCCGAGGAGATCGTCATGGGCGTCGCTGACGGGCGTAGCGTGACCGTGCTGCTCAACGCCACGCCCATCCGCTCCGACGACGGGGAGGTGGATTCGGTGGTGGTCACTATGCAGGACATGGCGGCGGTGGAGGAGCAGGAACGGCTGCGGGCCGAGTTCCTGGCCATGGTGAGCCACGAGCTGCGGATGCCCCTGACCTCCGTGATGGGCGCGGGGACCACCCTGCTGAACGCGGCGGCGGACCTGGACCCGGCCGAGATGCGGCAGTTCCACCGCATCATCGTCGACCGGGCCGAGCATATGCGCTACC
>JAPOQB010000294.1 GCA_026710965.1 Deltaproteobacteria bacterium
CCGCTCGACGTGCCCGACGTCCTTGATGCCGCTCTCGCACACCGCCAACACCTGTGCCGGGATTCGCCGCAGAAGGGCTTCGGCCACGCCGAGATCCACCTGGAAGGTATGCAGGTTCCGATTGTTGATGCCGATCATGGATGCGCCGATACCCAGGGCCGTCTCCAACTCCTCTCCCGAGTGTACCTCCACCAGCACGTCCAGGGAAAGGGAGCGGGCCTCGGCGTGAAGCGTTTCCAGCTCGCCCCGATCCAGCATCGCGACGATCAACAGCACGGCGTCGGCGCCGAAACTGCGCGCCTCCACCAACTGGTAAGGGGCCAGGATGAAATCCTTCCTGAGAAGCGGCAACGAGACCGCCGCCGAGATGTCGGTCAGATAGTCGAGGGAACCGTTGAAGAAGCGTTCCTCGGTGACCACCGAGAGGGCGGTGGCGCCGTTGGCTTGGTAAAGCGAGGCAATGCCGACCGGATCGAAGTCCTCGCGGATCACTCCCTGGGAGGGCGATGCGCGCTTGACCTCGGCGATGACGTGGCGCCCGGGCCGCGACAGCAATTCCCGGAAACCGCGGCGCTCCCGATGATAGAGCGGGCGGTCCTTCAGCAGCTCCGCCGGGTACTGCTTCCGGCGAGAATCGGTGTGCGCGCGCACGTGCGCCACGATCCGTTCGAGAAAGTCGTTCCTCTCCGCGTCATGCCTCATTGGTGAGCCGGATGAGGTGTTGGAGCTTGTCCAGCGCGGCCCCCGAGTCGATTCGTTCCCGGGCCAGGCTGATGCCCTCGGCCATGGTCGGCACCCGCTCGCTGACGCAGAGCGCCGCGCCGCTGTTGATCAGCACCACATCCCGGGCGGGGCCCGGTTCTCCCTCGAGGACAGCGGTCACCATGGCCGCGCATTCCTCCGGGTCCGACGCCGTCAACCGTTCGGCGGGACACTTCTCGAAACCGAACTCCTCCGGGTTGAGCGTGTAGCGGTCGACGGCCCCGTCCTTCCACTCGGCCACGGCGGTAGGCCCGCCCAGGGAGATTTCGTCCAGGCCTTCCTCGCCGTGGACGACCATGGCCCTCTCGCTTCCGAGGTTGCCAAGCACCTGCGCGACGGTTTCGATCAGCGCGCCGTCGTAGATGCCAAGGAGTTGATGGGTGGCCCGGGCCGGGTTGGTCAACGGGCCCAAGAGATTGAAAATGGTCCGTATGCCCACCTCTCGGCGCGGCGCCGCGGCGTATTTCATGGCCCCGTGCATCGCCGGCGCGAACAGAAAGCCGAGCCCTACCTCGCGGAGACACTGCTCCACCATCTCCTTGGGCACGTCGATCTTCACGCCGAGGGCGCCCAGGACGTCCGCGCTGCCCGAGCCGCTGGAAACGGCCCGGTTGCCGTGTTTGGCCACGGTGATGCCGGCGGCCGCCACCACGAAGGCCACCGTGGTGGAAATGTTGAAGGTATTCTTGCCGTCGCCTCCGGTGCCGCAGGTGTCCAGCACGCAGCCTTGTTCGCCGGCGTCGACGTGCAGTGCCTTCTCCCTCATGACCCGGGCCGCGCCGGTCACTTCCTCCACGGACTCGCCCTGGATTCGCAACGCGGTCAGGAACGCGCCGACCTGGATCGGAGTGGCTTCACCCGTCATCACCTGGTTCATGACCTCAACCATGTCCTCTTCCGTGAGGTTGGTGCCGGCCACCAGCTGGGCTATGGCTTGCTGGATGTTCATGGGTTCCTCGTGATCATGGCGTTCTTGTAGTTCGCGGACTTGAGCCGTTGAAGATCGGCCATGGCACCCTGGCGGGTCTCATACTTTCCCACTCGCACCCTGTAGAACGTCTTCTGGTTGAGTCTTCCGGAGGTCACGTAGGCCGGGTAGCCCCGCTTCTTGAGCTCCGCCACCATGTTGTCCGCGGTGGCGCGGCTTCGGGAAGCAGCCACCTGCAGGGCCCATGGAGTCTTCGCCGGGCTGGCTTTCGCCGGTTTGGCCTTGGCCGGTTTGGCGGGCGTGTTCTCGGTGGGCGCCGGGGCAGGTTCCGGTTTCGTCAGCGTTTCGTAGAACGTCATCTCCTGGTCGGCCTTGGGCGCGCCGGACTTGACCGGGACCTGCACCGCCGGTTCTTCACGACGCAGGAGCTTCCGCTCCTCGATGCTCTGTCCGATCAGGATCCCGAGTACGAAGATAAAGGTCGACGCGGCGACGAAAAGGGATGCAACGATGAACAACTGGCGGCGGTTGAAATACACGTTGCCGCCATCCGTCGCCTTTCGATGGTTGGCCATAGACCGGACAGGGGGTTAGCTCCCGGTGGTCGCGGTCGATTCGTTTGCCGTATCGTCAGGTGCAACTGCCGCGGCTTCGGTGTCGCCGCCCGCCGGAATAAGCTCGATGACGGAAAGCGGCGCCGCATCACCCCGACGGCGCCCGACCTTGATCACTCGCGTGTAGCCGCCGTTGCGGTCCGCGAAACGCGGCCCGAGCTCGTTGAACAAACGCGCCACCACGGCCTTGTCCTGCACGAAGGCCAAAGCGCGTCTGCGAGCGTGCAGGCTGCCATCCTTGCCAAGCGTAATCAGCCAGTCTGCCCAACGCCGGAGTTCCTTGGCCTTCGCATCGGTGGTGGTAATGCGATCATGGCGCAGGAGCGACGTGGCCATGTTGCGCAACATGGCCAGACGGTGGCTCGGACTACGGTTCAGCTTTCTACCTTTTTTCAGGTGCCGCATGGACTACGCTGTCTCCTTTTGGTCGGCCTGTTTCCGGCCCTCGAGTTCCTCGCGGCTGGGAAAATGATCCAGCTTCATGCCCAGCTCCAGCCCCAACTCGCCGAGCAACTCCTTGATCTCGTTCAGGGACTTGCGCCCGAAGTTCTTGGTCTTGAGCATTTCCTGCTCGGTCTTCTGCACCAACTCACCGATATATTTCAGGTTGGCGTTCTGCAGACAGTTCTGCGCCCGGACGGAGAATTCCAGGTCCTCGACCGCGCGGAACAGGTTCTCGTTGAGTAGCCC
>JAPOQB010000172.1 GCA_026710965.1 Deltaproteobacteria bacterium
GACGTCTTTCTGTTGGTGCAGGACGTCGAACAGCTTGAGGACCACTCCGCCGGGAATTCCGAAAATGGTTTTCACTCCCTCGCGCTTGAGCGACTCCACAAATATTTCCGACCCGTTCAACTTCATCGTTCTCTCCCTGACCCCTAGTGTCCGGTACGGTTCATTCGCATGATAATCCGCGGGTCTTTTTCGCCCGCGCATCCTGAGCTTGGCGAAGTCGAAGGGCGGCTGAGTTGCTCTTCCTCGCGCTGTACCCGCCAAGAGGGCGACCGCCGGTCGCCCCTACCTGCCATCGCGCCTTGGCGACGACAAAAAGTCCTCCGCATCTTATCATGCGAATGAACCGGACAGGACGCTAGTTCGCGGACTTGTACTTGCCGAGAATCTCCATGATCTTGTCCTTGCCGACGAGCTTCAGCTTCTGGATGCGCTTCTTCTCCATCTCCTCTTCCGGCGACAGGTAACCCTTGTCATGCAGGTCCACCAGCCGCTGCTCGTACGCGAGGTGTTCTTCATAATATTTGCGCAGTTCCGGGTCCTTATCCAGGACAGAGGCGATCATCCGCTCCTCTCTCTCCTCCATTGGAGACCTCCTGATCGATGATTTGGGGTAAGCAGTCAAATGTATCCAACGGCCGCTTTTTTGTCAATGAGCGAAACCCCGCCCGGCCCCGGAGTCCAGGCACCCTTGTATGTAACAGGCCGCTATTTCCGCGCCGGAAGACTGGCCACGGCGTCCGGCGGGCGTATGTAGTGAGGGGTCAGGGGCTCGGCCGCCGCCGGTGCGGAGCGGAACCGTTCTTCAGCGATGCGGGCAACCGCGAAGGCGATGGAAGGACAATCGGCCCCGCCGGTGACCCGCCCGCGGCCCTCGGTACACCGGGCGATGACATCCGCGTAGGCCTGGGCCCCGGTGCCGACGAAGACGCACGGGCCGGCCGCCAGGGAGTCCACCTGCCGCGCCAAGTCCTCCGGCGCCGCCAGGGAGTCCTCCACAAGGCATTCGAACGCCGTCCCGGCGCGGCGGTAGAGGGCGCCGTAGACCTCGCCCTTCCGGGCGTCGATCATGGGGCAGATGAATGTGGCGCCGTCTCCCACCGGCACCCGGTACGCCGCGGCTTCCAGCGTGCGCACTCCCAAGACCTGCACATCCGAACCGTAGACCAGGCCCTTGGCCGTGCTGATCCCGATCCTCAAACCGGTGAAGGAACCGGGTCCCACCGCGACCCCCACCAACGACAGACTCGAGAAGTCCGTCTCCGCGCGCCGGAGCGCCTCGTCAATGACGGGGATCAGGCCCTCCGCATGGTTTGATCGGCCCGGCCGGCGGTCACCGGATTGCGTCGATTCCCGCGCGCATTCAGCCACGAGTCTGCCGTCGTCCAGGACCGCGGCGCTCAGCAATGCCGTCGACGTGTCGATGCCCAGTACCTTCATGGTCCGTGTTTGCCGTCAGCTCCCGAAGATCCGCGCCAGATCGTTGTAGAACGCGTAGATCATGACGAAGAGCAGCACCAACAGGCCCATCTGGTGTGCCCGCTCACGCTGCCGGGCCTCGAGGGGGCTTCCGCGCACGGCTTCGATCACAAAGAACAGCAAGTGTCCGCCGTCCAGCATGGGGATCGGGAGCAGGTTCAGGACACCGAGGTTGATGCTCAGAAGCGCCACCAGGAACAGATAGTCCGCCAGCCCCCGCTGGGCCTGTTCCCCGGCCATCTGGGCGATCATCAGGGGGCCGCCGAGGTTCGCCGAATCGACACGGCCAACCACCATCTTGACCAGCACTTCCACCGTCAGCAGCGAGATCTCCACGGTGCGGGAGACCGCCAACCACCCCGCCGTCAGCGGATTCCCCCTCTCCACCTCGACGGTTCCGGCGCTCTGAATGCCGATCAGCCAGGTCTCCTCGGGCTCGCCCAGAATATTTTGCGTCTCGCCCTTCTTGGGGCTCAGCGTGACCGTGAATTCCCGGTCGCCACGGACCACGCCCAGATCCATCGCGCGGCCCTGGCTCGCTCTGACCTCACCGGACAGTTCATCCCAGGAACGGATCGGGCGTTCCGCCACCATGACGATGCGGTCCCCGGCCTGGAGTCCCGCCCCGGCCGCGGGCGAGTCGGGTTGTACGCCGCCGATCTCGGCGGTGCGGTAGGGCACGCCAAAGAACGTGAAGACGAAGAGGAACACGATCATGGCCAGCAGGAAGTTCGCCCCCGGCCCGGCCGCCACGATGGCGGCGCGGCTGGCCAGGCTCTGGTGCGCGAAAGACCGGTCCCGGTCCGTTGTACTCACTTCCTCACGGGGATCTTCGCCCACCATCTTCACGTATCCGCCCAGCGGGAAGGCACTGACGCAGTATTCCGTTTCGCCGTACCGGCGGATCAGCACCTTCGGGCCGAAACCGATGGAGAAGGTCACCACGCCCACGCCGGCCTTCTTGGCCACCAGAAAGTGGCCCAGCTCGTGAAGAAACACCAGCACGCCGAACGCCACGACGGCGGCGATAATCATGTAGAGGATGTCGATCACGTGGTGGCCAAACCGTCTTCCCGCACGAGGTCCCCGGCGAACGCCCGAGCCCATTGATCGGCCTTGAGGACCTGCTGGAGGGTTCTCGGCTTGACGGACTTGTGAGAGCCGATGGTCTTCCGACTGATCTCGTGGATCTGGCGAAAGCCGATGCGGCCGTCCAGGAACGCGGCCACCGCCACTTCGTTGGCGGCGTTGAGAACGGGCGGAACCGTACCTCCCTGGGCCAGGGCTCCATAGGCGATGTCCAACGCCGGATAGCGCCGGTTCTCCACGTTGCGGAAAGTGAGCTCGCCCTGCTTCTGCAGGTTCAACGGCGCCAGCCCGGTATCGAGCCGTTCGGGATAGGA
>JAPOQB010000764.1 GCA_026710965.1 Deltaproteobacteria bacterium
CGCCGCTTCCCGCCGCCATGGAGACCCGCGCGCCTTGACAGCCCGGGGGCCGTGTACTACTCGCAAGCTACCCGAAGTACCGACGAACGAGGAAAGGAATCGACATGACACGAACACGCATCCTGTGGACGATGGTGGCCTTGTGCCTGACGGTGGGCGGCGGCAGCGCGCTGGCCGCGGACTCGGCGGAACTCAAGGCGCTGCACGAGGCAGCCAAGAAGGAAGGCAAGGTGCTGATGGCGGCGGGCATGCCGCCCAAGGCGCTCAAGGCCCTGCGGAACGGCTTCAACAAGCGTTTCCCGGGGGTCAAGGCGAAGGTCATCGCCTCCACCGGCTCCAACGCCGCCAGCCGCATCCTTACCGAGGCCAAGGTCGGCAACGCCACCATCGAGGTGGCGCAGACCACCACCGCTTCCGGGCAGCCCTTGCTGGACGCGGGGCTGGTGCAGAGCCTCGATTACGCCAAAACCTTCGGCGTGCCCCAGAAAGGGATTCTCTTCGAAAACCGTTTCGTGCCCTGGTTCGACCTGGTGTACGTCATGGCCTACAACACCAAGAAGCTCAAACGGGACCAGGTGCCCACCACCTGGGAGGGGATGGCCGATCCCAAGTGGAAGGGGCGCAAGCTCGTGCTGATCGCCCGCGGGCACCCGTTCCAGTACCTGCCCAAGGTGTGGGGCGAGGAAAAAGTGCTCGACCTGGCCACCCGGCTCAAGGCCCAGGACCCCATCATGACTCCGCGCGGCGGCGCCCAAGTCATCGAGGCCATCGTCTCGGGCCAGGCGTTGATCGGCCCGATCCACCTGAACCGCGTGCTGACCGCGAAGGTCCTCAAGAAGGCGCCCATCGACTACGTCTGGCTGAACGTCACCCCGGTGCTCAACTTCTACTCCTACGCCGTCAACAAGGTGGCCAACCCCAACGCGGCTAAGCTCATGGCGGGTTGGCTGGCCACGCCGGAAGCCGGACAGATCATGGAGAAGCACTCCTTCCGGGCCCTCACCAGCCTGGAATCGGGGAGCGAGACCGGCAAGCTCCTGGCGGCGTCCAAGACGCGCGCCGTGAACACGGCCGTCACCGTGAAGATGGCCCGGCAGGAGAAGGTCTGGCAGAACAAGCTCCGCAAGATCTTCGTGGGCAAGTAAGGCACGGCGTGAAAACGGCCCGCGCGGGTCGCCGGTCCGCGCGGGCCTCATCCCATCGATATGCCCCCTGACAAAGCCATCGGCGTGAAACCGTGGTCCTGGGAGACCATCGCGCCGCGCTTCAACGAGCGCTCCATCCTGTCCTGGACCACCCTGCTGGTGGTGATGTGGCTGGTGCTGGCGCCGGTGGTGATGGTGGTGCTGACGTCGTTCCAGGCCGAGCCCCTGGCCCACGTCGCCGTCTACACCATCGCCAACTACCTGGAAGTCTACCTCGATCCCGACACCTACGAGCTGCTGTCCAACACGTTGCTGTTCGGCGCCGGCGCCATCGCCGTGGGTTTCTTCTTCGCCTTTCCCCTGGCGTGGCTGGTGGAGCGCACCAACACGCCGGGCCGCAACATGATGTACGGGCTGATCCTGGTCCCCATGGCCATCCCGCCGATGATCTCGGCCCTGGGCTGGGAACGTCTGCTGGACCCCAAGATCGGCCTCATCAACATGGTGCTGCGGGGTCTGCTGGGAATTGAAGGCGAGGACGGTCCCCTCAACATCTTCACCCTGTTCGGCATGTCCTTCGTCATGGGCCTGTCCATGGTGCCCACCGTGTTCCTGATCCTGGCGCCTTCCATCCGCAACCTGGACCCTTCCTACGAGGACGCCAGCCTGGTGTCGGGCGCCACCTGGTACGCCACCTTCCGCCGGGTCACCCTGCCGCTGGTCTACCCGGCGTTCTTCGCCGCGCTCATCTGGTTCTTCATCATCGCCATCGAGGCTTTCGAGATCCCCGGGGTCATCGGCCTCCAGGCCGGCATCCTGGTGTTCAGCACCAAGATCTTCTGGGCGGTCCATCCGCCCACCGGCGACCTGCCGGACTACGGCATCGCCAGCGCGCTGGCCGCGTTCGTGCTGGTGCTGAGCGCGATCCTCGTCTACTTCTATCTCAAGGTCCTCGGCACCGGCGAGAAGTACACCACCATCACCGGCCGCGGGTACCGCCCTTCCATCGTCGACCTGGGAGCGTGGCGCTATGCCGGCACGTTCTTTTTCGCCGGCTACATGATCCTGGCCATCGTGCTGCCGATCATCGTGCTGGGCTGGGGCAGCCTGCTGGCCTACTACCAGCCGCCGGCCTGGGACATGGTGGAACAGTTGTCGCTGGAGAACTACTACACCACCTTCGATGACGAGGACTTCCTCAGCGCCTTCTGGAACACCGGGGTCGTGGTCTTCACCGCCGCCACCGTCACGGCGGTGATCTGCACGGTGGCCGCTTGGATCGTCGTCCGCTTCCCCGGACGGCTGAGCTCGGTCCTGAATCTGGCCACCTTCACGCCCATCGCGGTGCCGTCGGTGATCATCGGGCTGGCGCTCATCCTGGTCTACCTGTCGATCCCGATAGGCCTCTACGGCACCATCTGGATCATCGCCATCGCCCATATCACCCGCTACCTGTCATACGGTTCGCGCACGATGATCGCGTCCCAAATGCAGATCCACAAGGAGCTGGAGGAGGCCTCCTACACCTGCGGCGCCTCGTTCCGCATGACCCTGAGGAAGGTCATCATGCCAATCCTGCTGCCGGCGCTGGTGAGCCTGTGGCTGTGGGTGGCGCTGCACAGCATCCGGGAGCTCTCCGCCGCGGTGCTGCTGGCATCGTCCAACAACACGGTCATCAGCACCCTGATCTGGACCCAGTACCATGAAGGAGAAGTGGGGGTGGCGTACGCGCTCTCGATGATCCTCATCGCCGTGTCGTTCGTCATCGCCTTCGCCGGAAGGCGCCTGCTGAGCTGGCACGACCACGTGCGCTAGAACGGGCGAGGAAGCGGAACCATCCCGCCGGCTGGCGGAAACCGGGAACACGACCACGAGGACGCACATGAATATCACCCTGGACATCGAAGAACGCGCACCCTTTGCCGAAGAAGCCGATTTCGGCCCGGTGGGCGCGTACGAACGGATCAAGGGCCGCGCCCGCTTCGCCATCGACCCGCGCCTGCCGGCGAACGCGCACATCGTGGACCTGACGCTGGCGCCCGTCAACGACCGCGGCCTGGTGGAGTACTCGACGGAGATCTTCCTCATCAAGCCCGTGGACATGAACCGCGGCAACCGGCGGCTCCTCTACGACGTCAACAACCGCGGCAACAAGCGCGCGCTCCAGTTCTTCAACGACGCAACGCCCAACAACGACCCGCGCACCGCCCAGGACGCTGGCCACGGCTTCCTGATGCGCCAGGGCTACACCGTGGTGTGGTGCGGGTGGCAGGGAGACCTGCTCCCGGGTGACGGGCGCCTGACCATGGAGCTGCCCGTCGCCACCGGGCTCGACGGTCCTGTCACGGGACCGTTCCGGGCCGAGTACATCATCGAGGAGCCCGGGATGACCACCGTATCTCTGGGCGGACACGACTACATCCGCCCCTGTCCGGCCGTGGACACGGGCACGGATGCGGCCACCCTTACCTGCCGGCGGTTGCAGCAGGATCCGCGCGAGCCCGTCGCCGCGGGCGACTGGCGGTTTGCCACCGTCGACACGTCCGGCAACACCTGGCCGTCGGACACGAGCTGCCACCTTCCCCGCGGCTTCCGGCCCGGCTGGATCTACGAGATCATCTACACCGCAAAGGACCCACGGGTGCTGGGTCTCGGCTTCGCCGCCGTGCGCGACCTCCTCGACTTCCTGCGCTACGGCGTCGAGGACACGGCCGGACTGGCCAACCCGCTGCGCGAGGGGTCGCCGGGCATCGAGAAGGCCTACGGCTGGGGGCGTTCCCAGAGTGGCCGCTTCCTGCGCGGGTTCGTCTACGAGGGGTTCAACGTCTCGGACAGCGGCCGGCGCGTCTTCGACGGCGTGTTCTCCCACGTGGCCGGGGGCGGACGGCTGCGGCTCAACTACCGCTTCGCCCAGCCCGACCGCTATCCGCGGCAACACGAGGACCATCACTATCCGTCGGAGGAGTTCCCGTTCGCCTACGCCCGCACCGAAAACCCGTTCACCGGCGAGCAGGACGCGATCCTGAAACGGCCGGAGACGGACCCCCTGGTCGTCCACACCCAGACCGCCACCGAGTACTGGCAGCGCCGCGGCTCCCTGGTGCACACGGACCCCCGCGGTAACGACCTCCCGGAGCACGAGAATGCCCGCGTCTACCTGCTCTCGTCGCTGCAGCACAATGACGCGGCCGCCGCCCTCGAAGGAGGCGTGCCGCGATACCCCCTGAACCCGCTGCCGGCCAACCCGGTGCTCCGCGCGCTGCTGACCGCCCTCGACCAGTGGGTCACCGACGGCCTCCCGCCGCCGGAAAGCCGTATCCCGACCCGGGCCGACGGTCAGCTCATCGCCGGGGACGCATTCCGGAAGGAATTTCCGGCCGTGCCGGGAAGCGCCTGTCCCGACCCTCATGCGCTGTACCACCTGGACCGGGGGCCGGACTTCGTGGACGGCGTCATCTCCCATGAACCGCCGGAGGAGGACCGGACCCGCGAGTATCCGGTGCTGGTGCCCGCCGTGGACGCCGACGGCAACGAGAGCGCCGGCGTCCGGGTCCCGGAGGTCGCCGCGCCCCTGGCCACCTTCATGGGCTGGAATTTGCGCAAGGACTCGGAGGTCATGGCGGGCATCGTCGGCAGCACCCTCCCCTTCGCCGAGACCGAAGAAGACCGCGCGGCCGAGGGCGACCCACGCCCCTCCATCCAGGCGCGTTACCCCTCCAGGCAATCGTACCTCAACGCGGTTCGCACGGCGGCCATGGCTCTCATGGAAGACCGTCTCTTGCTGGCCGAGGACCTGGACCGGTGCGTGGCGGCCGGGGGCAAGCGCTGGGACAAACGGCCGGGAGCCGCATCGAAACAGCCCTAAAAGTTGCGCGCGCTGGCGAGGGTCAATTCAGGATCTGGCGCGCCAGTTCCCGGGCTTCGTCGCGGGTGTTGACGATCCGCTCGGCGGGCACGTGCTGGAGCACGTCAAACGCGTAGAACACTTCGCGGACCTTCTGCGGGATTCCCGCGAATATGATCTCGGTCTTGGACTGTTTCGCGCGACCGATGAGGAGGGCCATCAGGTGCGCCGCGCTGTCGTCTATATGCCTCAGGTTCGACAGGTCGAAGATCACGAGATCGTGGTCCCTGATGTCATCCCCGATCATACGCACGAGCTTCCTGGACGATGCGACCGTGAAGGCGCCGCGAAACTCCAGCAGCCCGGCGCGTGCCTGGAAAGGATCGCCTTCCGCCTTCGTCCCGAAGAAGACGCTGTCGAGCAAGGGAACCGAGATCACGCTGTCGAGCTCAAGCTGCTCCAGGCGGTCCGTATTGATGACACTGGCCGCGATCACGCCGAAGATGACAGCGATGAGGGGATCCACAAAGCACGCCAACCCCATGGTGATGAGCATGACGGCAACGAAGTCTTTCCGGATCGTGGCGATCCGCCGCAGGAACCGCCATTCGACCAGGCCCATTCCGACACGGAAAATAATGGCGGAGAGCGCGGCAACGGGAACCCATGAGACATAGGGGCCGAAAAATGCCAAGACTGCCGCCAAAAGAAGCGCCGTGATGACCCCGGCCATCACCGTGCGGCCGCCGAAGCGGATGACCGTCAGCGTGTTGAGATTGGCGGACCCGGGCATGGTGCCGACGAAACCGGCGGTGACGTTGGCGATCCCGAGGGAGACGAGCTGCCGGTTTGCATTGTGCTGGCCGCCGGTGAAGGTATCGGCCGTAATGGCGAGCAAGAGAGTGTAGGCGGTACTGATCAGGGTCAACACGATGGCCGAGTGGAGCGAACTGCCCAGGGAGCCGATGGACGGTATCGATATGACAGGCACGGGCAGCCCGGTTGGCAATTCGCCGAGCAGCGCGGCTCCCGGGAGGAAAAGGGAGAGGACGATACCGGAACCGACACCGGCCAGCGGGCCGGGAAAGTACTTTTCGATCTTCCTCGGCCAGAGCAGCATCACCGCGAGGGAAACGCCGACGATTGCAACGTCATCCATGCCGAGAGGGACTATCTTGGCAGCCTGCGTCCACAGGATACGCGCTCCTATGCCGGACAGGAATCCGGCCATCACGATATGCGGCAAATACGAGGCGAAGCGTCCGATCCCGAAGAGGCCCAACAGAACCTGCATGACGCCGGCGAGGACGGCAATTAGGGCGAGTTCACTCAGATCGCCGCCGTTGTCGGCGAGGATGGTGGCGACAATGACGGCGATGGCGACGCTCGGACCGCAGACCAGCACCCTCGCACCGCCGAACAGGGCGGCCACGAGACCGACGATGATGAAACAGTGAACGCCCGCGACCGGGCCCATGCCGGACACGACACCCAAGGCCATGGTGACCGGCAGCGCGGATGCGAAACCAATCATCCCGGCCTTTGAATCGGCCCATAACTTCGTCCCGCTATAGGGTTCGTGGGCTTCCGATCGCAAGGTTTCCAGCACGACTACTCCATCAACCCATTGTCCCGCAGGAACTCGATGACGAAGGCGTCGAATCCCGCGGGATCCTCGATGCAGCAGGCGTGACCGGTGTCCGGCAGCACCTTGTGCACCGCGCCGGGGGTCAACGCCGCGGTCTTCCTGCCGCCCTCCAGCGACATGTCGTGCTCCCCGTTGATGACCAGGGTCGGCACCTTCATCTCCGACAGACGCGGGGTCATGTCGGTGCCGGCGCGGGCGCGAAAGATCTGCGCGATGGATTTCCCCGACAGCCACGGATTGCGCTCGAGGAAGATGTCCAGCAGGTACTTGCCGAGCCGGGTGCTCTCGAAGCCCGGCGCCACCAGTTCCTTGATGTGCTTCTCGTGGTAGGTCGTCACATCTTCCGTGTAGCCCTGGATGCGGTCGCCGATGCGCCCTCCCCCGCCGCTGCTCCCGCCCACGAGGATCACGGACCGGAACATCTCCGGGTGGTCGAGGCCCAGCAGCAACGCGATACCGGAGCCCACGCTGACGCCGCCGATGACGGCCTCCGTGACACCCTCCGCCCGGCAGACGGCCAACACATCGTCCGCCATGTCCCCCAACGAGAACGGCGTCTCCGGCTTGTCCGACCGGCCGTAGCCCCTTATGTCCAGCGAGATCACCCTGAAGTACGTCGAGAAGTGTGCCACCTGGTACATCAGGAGGTTGTGATCGAACGGGTTGGCGTGCACCCAGATGAAGGGCAAGCCCTCCCCCGAGACCTCGTAGTAGATGCGGACACCATTGGAATCGACATACGGCATGGAGCGCCTACGGGAAGATGTCCTGTTTCAACTCCGTCCTGACGCCGCTGATGTCCTGCTTCAACTCTGACTTGACCTCGGTCAGGTCTTCTTTCAACATGCCCTTCTCGTCCGTGAATTCTTCCCTCGTAACCAGCCGGTCAGCCACCGGGATAGCAGCGGCAGCCGCCTTGGCCTTTTCTACGGTAGCTCCGGCCTCGATCAGCGCGTCGTAGACTTCCGAGACGATCAGA
>JAPOQB010000267.1 GCA_026710965.1 Deltaproteobacteria bacterium
ATATTCCGTCCCGGAGAGCAAATCGCCGTCGACGCTGTACCGCATGTCCGCGTGGTCGCCGATGGAGCGGTTGAACTTGACGTCCGGAATCCTGAGCCTGGGCTCGCCCTCGGGTACGAAGTTGTTGAGATTGTCCACCAGCCCCCGGCACTCGTTCAGGTAGTGCGTCCGGGAGAGTTCGTTGAGCCTTTCCTTGTCCGCGGGCTCGCCGGCGGTGGCTTCGTCGAAGCGGCCCTTGATGCCCCAGACGTAGGCCCACTGGGCCGACGAGGAGTGGTCGGTGCCGAACAGGTCGTAGGCGGTGGAGAGCCACTTGTTGAAGTATTTCTGGATGATGGGAACCGGGATCCGGTTCGCCCGGACGATGCGGGTGAGGCCGGTGTTGCCGGTGAACATGTGGAAGAACTCTTCCTTGAGCATGGCCGAGACGCTGCGGGCCAGCGGGGCGAAGGCCGAATGGCTGAGCATGGTGAGCTGGAACTTGCCGTCCCGGTCGACGAACTGGGTGTAGGTGTAGAAGTCGAGCCAGTTGTTCACCGGCTGGTTGAAGGACCCCAGCAGGCGCTGCTGCTCGTTGGCCCGGCGTTCCAGGAGCTTCCGCGCCTCGAGCTTGCCGGTATCGCCGAAGTACTTCACCAGCAGGTAGCACATCTGCCAGCCGTGCCGCATCTCGTCGCTGTTGACCCGTATCAGCGCCTGGCGGTCGTACTCGGTGGGAGCGTTGTCCAGCAGGTTCTTCTGCTGCTCCACCGACGCGAACTCGGTGTCGCCCTGGTAGACGATCAGGGTGAGCAGCGCGTCCCGGATGGACTGGTTCGGGATCTGCCCCACCCGCTCCCACTTGGACTGGCCCAGGTAGTCGCCGAATTCGATGTCGTCGCTGCGTACGTCGCCGAGCTTGGTCTCGAACCTGTAGTCTCCCAGCAGGTCCGCGTCATAGCCGATGTCTTGCTGCCATTCCCTAAAGCAGTCCACCCAGTCGTCGAAGGTCGATATCCTGGTCATCTTCCTTACTCCTTGTTTATTATGGGGATTCAAACGAGCGTTCGCTAAAGTTAATGCATTCCGGCGCCAGCGTCAACCCCCAGGGGAGACCTGGCCGCCACGCGGTGGTGAATTTCTCCTGTCTGCCCTTTTCTTTGGCCCGGATTTGTGAAACAAAGACCGTTTGGTGCCAATGGGTTGTCTCACAAAGACGAAAACTTAGGAGGCTCGCTATGGTCGGTCGATTTATCCGTATCGTGATGCTTTCAGCGCTTGTCCTTGCGTTGGTTCCGTCCCTCGCCATGGGCGCGGACGACTTCTTCAAGGGCAAGACCATTCGTTTCGTGGTCGGCTTCTCTCCGGGCGGTGGTTTCGACACCTACACCCGGCTGATTGCCCGCTACTTCGGCAAGAGTGTCCCCGGTAACCCCAGGACGGTGGTTCAGAACCGGACCGGCGCCGGCAGCATGATCGCCGCCAACTACATCTACGCCAAGGCCAAACCGGACGGCCTGACCATCGGCAACTGGATCGGCCCCCTGGTGCTGCAGCACGTGCTCGGCAAGAAGGGCATCAAGTTCGACGGGCGCAAGTTCAACTGGCTGGGCGCCCCGTCTACCGACGACAACACCTGTGCGCTCACCAAGGCCA
>JAPOQB010000434.1 GCA_026710965.1 Deltaproteobacteria bacterium
ACCGGACCGCGGACGCCTATGTCGCGGGCGGCAAGGCGGGCATTTTCACGCCGTTGTACTGTTTCCTGGCTCGCAAGCCGCTATAGGCCGTGGCCGGCGTCGACCATCGGCTTCAGCCGCGCAAGCTCGTCTGGCTTTCCCGGACAGCAAGGGACCTCGTGAGATATTGCCGCTACTCCCTCCTGAATCGCCGGCCGTACAGGATGCTCCCGTAATAGTTGAACCACCGCTTGGCCTCGGGATCGTCGAAGGGGTAGTCCGCGCCGAGCTGTCTTGCGGCGGCGAGCCCGGTAACGAGGCAGGTCTCCTGGCTGTTGACCAGCGTGTGGGCGCCGCAGTGCCACGTTCGCCGCCTGCCCTGAATGAAGCGGAACAAGTTGACGAGCAGTGCAACGTGGCGCACATCATGGACGATGTGCCGGAACGAGCGCTTCTCGAGGATCTTTCGTTCGTCGATGGGGCTGACCGGGTTGTAGGTCACCAGGCAAGGTTTGTCCGACCCGTTGGCCCAGGGTTGCTGGTTGTGCATGATGTACGTGATCTCATAGTTGTCCGGCTTCGCGCCGTACTGTTCGATATGATTGCTGCGCGTTGACAGGGGCTTCACTTCGTTGTCCGGAAGCACCGAGGCGTCGGAGTGGACGATAGCGAGGTGATGGATCTCGTTGTCGTAACGTATGGACGACAGAATATAGCGTTCCAGAAACGTGGGCTCATCGAGAATCTCCAGCGTCTGGTCCGCATTGCATGCGAAGATCACCTCGTCGAACGTCTCCCGAACACCCTCATCATCCTCCAGCACGACTCGGGACGCCTGCCGGTATACCGTCCGGACGGGTCTGTTCAGGTAGATCCTGTCCCGAAAGCCGGCCGACAGGTTCTCGTAGATGCGTCGCGTTCCCTGGTCCCATGTCTGCATGGGTGTGGCGGTCTCGATGTCGAAGAACTCGAGATACCTCGCGAAGAGCGCCGCGGGCATGTCGAATATGTTGGTTGCCAGCACGAAGTTGATGAACATGGGTTTCAGGATCTTGTATCGGAAGTCCCCGGAGAATCCTCTCAGATTCAGCACCGTCCCCATGCTGACGTAGTTGAACGGGTTGAGGGCATTCAGCAGCTTCGACCGGGAGCGGGTCAGCCGGCCGAACCGATGCAGACACCTCAGGAGCCGTTGGAACTTCAGGATCTCGGATTGCAGTTGATCCCTGATGTCCGAATCGAAATCGTGGGCGTAGACGCCGTCGCCATACTTCACGCTGTAGCTGAACCGGGTATCGACGAGGTCGATGCCGAACCGTTCCATCAGCAGCAGGATGTGTTGATACACCGACGGGATGCAGGCGGTGACGGAAATGTCGAAGGGAATGGAGCCGCCGTCGTCCTGGGGCATGTCGACGGTGACGGCATTGCCGCCGATCCGTTCCCGGGCCTCGAACAGCCGGAAGTCAAACCGGTCCGGGTGATGATGGAGCGCCCATGCGGCGCCCAGCCCCGACACGCCTCCGCCAACAATCGCAATTCGTCGGGGCAAGGTTTCTGTCTCCCCGGCATTTACGGCCACTGGATCAGGTTTTCCGGTCGATGGCCATCAGCAGGGGCGGAAGGAACAGGAGATCGAGGACCAGCGCGAAACCGAGGGTGAGCGCAACCAGCAGGCCGAGCATCCAGCTGATGGCGAATCCCGACGTGGCGAACACCAGGAAGCCCAGCACCAGCATCATGGTCGTGGTGAAACACGCACTACCGACCGAATTGAAGGCGTAGCGCACCGCCTCGGGCGAGGAAAGGCCCTCGCGACGCGACTTCAGATACTTGGCCATGATGTGAATCGTATCGTCGACGACGGTGCCGAAAGCGATGGCGGTGACGAGGGATCCAGCCGGTCCCACCTCGCTGTACAGATAGCCCCACACGCCGAAGGCCATGGCCGAGGGGATGAGGTTGGGCACGAGGCTGATGAGGCCGAAGCGCACGCTTCTGAAAATCGCGATCAGGATCAGCGAAATGACGATCATGCCGGTGATCGTCCCCCACAACATGCTCAGGGTGTTCCGTATGGCCAGATGGGCGAAGACGAGGCTGTACCCCGATGCCTCGCTCGCAAGGTCGGGCGCGTTGGCGCGGAGCCAATCCTGGCCGCGCACTTCGAGCGCGCGCAACTCCTCGGACTTCAGTCTGCGGAGCGTGACGGTCATGCGCGTCGCGGATTTGGCGATGTTGATACGGTTGTTGAGGTCCATGCCGAAGGGAACCGAAAGCTCGTAGAGCAGCAGATACTGCGCGGCCAGCTCGGGGTCTTCGGGCAGCCGGTAAAAGGTCGGGTCGTCGCCGTGCATGTTCTTGTTGAGGCGCTTCATGATGTCCGAGAACACCTGGACATGCGCCACTTCCGGCCGGGCGCGGTACCATTCGGCGAAAGCGTCGACCTTGCGCAGATAGGCGGGATCGGTGATGCCGCCGTCACGCCCGGCGTTCAGGCTGTATTCCAGGGTCTCCACGCCGCTCAGGTTCTCGATGACGAAGTCCGTAT
>JAPOQB010000233.1 GCA_026710965.1 Deltaproteobacteria bacterium
GAGCACGCGCTGGCCGGAACGCTGCTGGGGTGCCTGGAGAACCTCAAGGGGGGCGTCACCACCGTCTGCGAGCACAACTTCCTCAACCCCGGGCCGGAGTGCGCGGTGGCCGCGGTGGATGCCATTTCCGAGTCGGGTCT
Organism: Deltaproteobacteria bacterium; assembly: GCA_026710965.1. GTDB lineage: Bacteria > Desulfobacterota > Binatia > UBA9968 > JAJDTQ01 > JAJDTQ01. The sequence continues at coordinate 141 of JAPOQB010000233.1, forward strand.
GCGAAGTGTCTTCGCCCGCACCATCATGGACACCGGGGAAATCGTGCCGGACTGCACCAAGGAAACCCCCGAGACCGCCTTCGCCAGGATCGAGGAGTTGCTGGCGCGTCAGCCCGGGGACGGTTCACCCCGGGAGACCCAGCGGCTCACCTTTCGGACCGGCCCCAACACACCGCCCATCAATGCCTCTCCCGACCTGTTGCGGGAGATACGGCGTTTCGCCGACCACCACGCCATCGGGATCAGTGCCCACGTGGCCGAATCGGCGTCGGTGGTGGAGGTCACTCGCCGTGACCTTGGGCGGCCGGGCGTGGTGGCGCACCTGGAGGACTTTGGCATTCACGGTGAGGACGCCATCTTCGCGCACAGCGTACACCTGTCGCCGGATGAGATCAGCCATCTGTCCGAGACCGGTACTTGCGTCTCGCACAACCCGGTGAGCAACATGATGCTGGGCGACGGCATCGCGCCGGTGGTGGAGATGCTCGCGGCCGGGGTCCGGGTCGGGCTCGGCACCGACGGGGCGGCGAGCAACCACAGCCAGGACCTGTTCGAGACCATGAAGGCGGCTTCGTTGCTGCAGAAGGTCAAGCATCAGGACGCGGGCATCATCGATCCCTACAGCGTGCTGCGCATGGCCACCATCGACGGCGCGCATGCGCTGGGCCTGGGGTCCGTGTGCGGCACGCTGGAAGTGGGCAAACGTGCGGACCTGATCCTGGTCGACACCGGGAAGCCGCACTTCCAGCCCGTGAACGACCTGATCAGCCAACTCGTGCACTGCGCAAAGGCTACGGACGTGGATACGGTGGTGGTGGACGGAGAGGTGCTCATGCGTGATCGCCAGTGTGCCTCACTGGACGAACACGATGTCCTGCGGCGCGCTCAGGCCGCACAGCGGGATCTCATGGCGCGAATGGCCGCGGCTTGATCCCGGGCCGATTCGATTTCGCACTTGCACGCGGGGCGTTTGCCGAATGCCCGGCGGGGCGATGCCGGGCCGGAACGCATCACTAGTTTCGATGCCGGTAGGTGATCCGTCCGCGGCTCAGGTCGTAGGGCGACAATTCGAGAGTAACCCGGTCCCCGGGTAGAATCTTGATGTAGAATTTCCGCATCTTGCCCGCGGTATACGCGAGAACATTGTGCTTGTTGTCCAACTCCACTTTGAACATGGCGTTGGGAAGGCTCTCCATCACCGTGCCGGTAACCTCAATATTATCCTGTTTGCTCATGTCGTGTGCTCCTTATACACCGAACCTCCTTTCCCGGAAGCGCGCATTCGCTCCGTTTCATGACGCCATACAGTAGCCTACACGCCGTGAATTGTCCATCCCCGCGCCGATTGGGCAGATCCGCCCTGGGGGACCGCTCATTGAAATCCATCTTGCCCTGTGGAAGACTACCGAGGCCATGAGCGCGGACCGTTTGTTTCTCCTGCTGGGAGCCCTGTCCGGCTTCGCCGGCGTGGTGCTGGGAGCGTTCGCCGCCCACGGCCTGCGGGGACACCTCACCGACGAGATGTTCAACATCTTCGAGGTGGGAGTCCGCTACCAGATCTATCACGCCCTGGCGTTGCTGGTGGTGGCGTTGGCCCTGGACCGATGGCCCCGCGGCGAATTTTCGGCGGCCGGATGGTGCTTCGTGTTCGGCACGGTGGTGTTTTCGGGAAGCCTCTACGTATTGAGTCTCTCCGGCGTCCGGTGGTTGGGCGCCGTCACCCCCATCGGCGGGCTGGCGTTTCTCCTGGGTTGGCTCAGTCTTGCCTGGGGCGCCTGGAAGGGTTAGCGCCGCTTTCCCTCCACCCGGTTGTGTGCGGCGCAGACACTCGCTAAAGGAGTGCGGGATGGCCAAGAACGGATTCAGGATACTCGACAGCGACATGCATATCATGGAGCCGCCGGATCTGTGGGAACAGTATCTGGAGCCCGAGTTCAAGTCCCTGGCGCCGCGCGGGGTGACCAGCGAAAACGTGCGCGACCTGCGCATGCAGCATCCCGACGGAAGACTGTGGGGGTTGCCTCAGATCCATGCCGGCAACGTCACCAAGGGGCACAACTTCAAGAAGAACCAGGGCATCTACGGCGAGCATGCCTCACGCGGCTGGGTGGCCGAGGTCCAACTGGAGGCCATGGACATCGAGGGCATCGACGTGGCGGTGCTCTATCCCACGCGCGGTCTTCAGGCGCTCAGCGAGGGGGATATGAATCCCCGTTTCGCCGCCGCGCTCGCGCGGGCCTACAACAACTGGCTTCATGACTTCTGCAGCGCCGATCCGGTGCGGCTGTTGGGGGCGGGAATGATCTCCCCCTTCGACGTGGACGAGGCGGTGGCCGAGGTCACGAGGTGTACCCGGGAGCTGGGCTTTCGGGGGATCTTCATGCGCTCGAATCCGGTCAACGGGCGCAACTTCCATGACGGCTACTACGAGCCTCTGTGGAGCCGGCTCGAAGAGCTTGGCATGCCCCTGGGGCTCCACGAATCGTCGTCCTCCGGCGTGCGGCAGGTGGGCGACCAGTTCGAGCCGAACTTCATGCTGCGGCGGGTGTTCGCCCAGCCCGTGGAACAGATGCTGGCGCTGGGCAGCATCTGCGCGGGGGGCGTGCTGGCCCGTCACCCGAACCTGCGGGTGGCCTTTCTGGAGGCCAACTGCGGCTGGCTGCCGTGGCTGCTCTGGCGCATGGACGAGGGATACGAACGGGAGGCCGACGTGTGGTCTCCGGATCTGACCAAGCCGCCGAGCGAATACTTCAAGAAGCAGTGCTTCGTTTCCGTGGAACCGGATGAGGAACCGGTCAAGTACGTCATCGACTACCTGGGGAACGACCACATCGTGTTCTCCACCGACTATCCGCACGGCGACTCCAAGTTCCCCCATGCGGTGGAAAGCTTTCTTGAGCTCTCCACCATCAGTGAGGAAGACAAGCACAAGATCCTCTGGGACAACTGCGCGGCCTATTATTCGCTGGACTAGTGACTGTGCGGGCTGACGAAATACGACACCGGGATGGATGATGGGCGGCCGGTCCGCGGGACGCTTTTCCTGGGAGCGCTCCTGTGGAACATGTGCAACGGCATGCTGTTCGTGCTCACGCCGCTCTTCGGCGTGAGCCTGGGCCTGTCCGTACTCGATATCGGTTCCCTGATCGGGCTTCCTTACATCTTCACCCTCGTCATGCGTTTCGTCGGCGGCGCCTTCGCGGATCGCTACGGCGAGCACCGCATGCTCCAGGCCTGCTACTCCCTCAACGTGCTGGCGGCGGTGGCGCTTTGCCTGGCCGGCGGGTTCTTCTCCCTGATGCTGTCCAGCGGGCTGGCGAACCTCTCCCGCAGCATGTTCTGGGTCCCCGCCCAATCCATGGCCAGCCAGCTCTCCCGCCGCAATCCCGGCAGGATGCTGGGGCAACTGTCGGCGGCCAACTACATCGGCCAACTGCTCGGACTGGCTCTCGGGGGCATTCTGGCGGGTTGGTTGGGTTACGGTCCCACCTTCATCCTGGTGACCGTGGCCTGCGTCGTCGGGATGTTGCTCGGATTCGCGCTGCCACCGATCCGCCTGATACCCGGAGGCCGTACCGTGTGGCAGACTACCGTGGGCATGAGCCGGCGGCTGATCGAACGCCGCACCTGGCTGCTGCTTACCACCTCCTGCGCGGCGGCGGTGCCGTTCGGCATCACCCAGTCGATCTATCCGGTCTACATGAGCGGGCTCAACTTTCCCGAGGGATGGATCAGCGTGGTCATCGCGGTGCGTTCCATCGGTCCGGTGGTGATCGGCCTGACTCTTGGATCTGAAATTACCATCCAACGCGAGAAAGTTTTCTACGCGACAAGCATGGGGGGCCTGGGCATTTGCATCCTGGCCAGCGCATGGACGGGAGGCTGGCTGCTGCTGGGTCTTTGCATCGCCGGCCTCGGCATGGCGGGCGGGGTCGCCGATCTGCTCAACCAGGTTCAGGCCGTGGACCTGAGTCGCGCCAGCGACCGCTCCGCGGTCATGGCCGCCACCGGACTCGGCTGGAACGTAGCGCCCATGGCCCTTCCGTTGCTCCTCGGTTGGGCGGCCGATGTCTGGGGCTTCGGCGTCATGTTCCTCGCCGCCGGGTGCTTTTTCCTTCTTGTTGCCGCGGGTACTCCCCTGGTGTATCGGATACTGGATGCGCAGCATCGTTAACGTGTCTCACAACACGAGCATTTCCCGAAGCGTAAACGAGAACATGGCCCGTTCGGGAAATCGGCCCGCACCCACTGTTGACACGCGCACCGTAGGTGAATAAGGTACTGCGTGTTTGATGGTTGAGAAGCATTGATTTCTCGCCTTGTGTGAGACAGCGTAAGACCAAAGCCGACCGGAGTGTCGTGATCATTCCACGTGAGCTCTGCTCCTTTCGCCGTGCCTGTCTCGGGGCTGAACAGAATCATGGAGGAGAGCATGAACGAGAAGCTTTACGTGGGTGGTTTGCCGTATTCAACGACGGAAGATCAGCTTCAGGACATTTTCGCGGCGCACGGGACCGTGGTTTCGGCCAGAGTGATCACCGACAAGTTCACCGGCCGCTCGAGGGGATTCGGATTCGTGGAGATGGGGTCGGGAGACGAAGCACAACGGGCCATCGAGGCCCTGCACGATTCGGACCTGGGAGGGCGTAAGCTGACGGTCAGCGAGGCGCGTCCGCAGGAACGCCGCGGGGGGTTCGGTGGTGGTGGTGGCGGCGGTGGTGGCGGTGGAGGTGGCCGGAACCGCTGGTAGCCGGGCGCTTCACCCGAGTATCCCGGGCTCGGTTCGTTCTTCCAGGCTTCCATCGGGCTTGCCGACAATGATCCGGGTGGCAAGTCCGGTGAAGATGCCGCACTCCACGACGCCGCAGATCCCGACGATCTCGCGCTCCAACGCGGGCGGATCGTCAAGGGTGCCGAAGGAGCAATCCAGGATATAGTTGCCGTTGTCGGTGACGAAGGGGCCGTTGTCCGACGAGCGGAACGTGGCGTCGCATCCCAGCGCTTGCAGACGCTGCCGGGTGAGTTGCCAGCCGAACGGTACCACCTCCACGGGTAGTGGAAATGCCCCGAGACGCCTCTTGAGCTTGCCCTCGTCGACGATGATCAACTCGGTCTCGCTGGCGGAGGCGACGAACTTTTCGCGCAGAAGCGCCCCCCCACCGCCCTTGATGAGGTTGAACGCCGGGTCCACCTCGTCGGCGCCGTCGATGGTGATGTCTACCTGAAGCACTTCGGCGAAACTCGTCAGTGAAATTCCCAGCTCTCGCGCGAGAGTCGCGGAACGTTCGGAGGTTGCGATACAACGGATTCTGAGCCCTTCCCGGCGGATCCTTTCCGCAAGCCTGACGATGGCGAAGTAGGCCGTCGAACCCGTGCCGAGCCCCACGATCATGTCGTTGTTCACATAGTCCGCCGCGCGCTCGCCGGCGGCCTTTTTCGGATTCGGAGCCATGACTTTCCCCGCTGGCGCGGCGTTGCGTGGAGCAACTCACGAGACGACGCACCGGATAGAATCAACGGCAATTGTAGCGTACCGCGGACATCTTGAGAAACCACCCGCTTGCGGTTAATCTTAGGCATGCCTTTCACCCGGGCCATGCGGTTGATCATGTGCGCTCTGCTGGCGGCCGCATGTGCGCCCCTGAGCGTGGACCAGGAACGCAGTCTGGGCGCCGACTTTTCCCGTGACTTCAACCGTCGCACCGCGCTGGTCCGGGATCCCGCCGTCACCCGGTACGTGTCGGCCATCGGTGACCGGCTATTGAAGCACGCCGGACCTCAGCCCTTCACCTACCGCTTCCATGTCGTTCCGGAGGCGGAGATCAACGCTTTCGCCGCGCCTGCCGGCTACATCTACATCAACACCGGCACGATTTTGAAGGCGCGCAACGTCAGCGAGCTTGCCGGGGTCATGGCCCACGAGATCGGGCACGTCGCCCGGCGCCATGTCGCCAACAACTTCAACCGTGCCCTGGCCACGAACCTCCTGCGTGAGGTCGGGGTCGTGGCGGCGGAGATCACCGCCGGCCCCGAAGCCGGCAATGCCGCCCGCAACCTCGGGGGCCTTGCCGCCATGGGCTACCTCAACACCTTCAGCCGCGACGCGGAACGCGAAGCGGATGCGTTCGCGGTGCGGCTGATGTGGAAGGCCGGGTACGATCCCCGTGGACTGACGACCTTCTTCGAGACCCTCAAGAAGAAGGGTGGACGATCGGTGCCGGCTTTTCTCGCCAGTCATCCGGCGCCGTCGACCCGCATCGCCGATACCCGAAGGCTGATCGAAGGGCTGCCCCGGGGCAGCCGTCTGGAACGCCATGACGACGGCATGCTGCAGCGGATCCAGGGCCTCCTGCGGGAGACCGCGGGCAAACGCCGGCGATGATCCACTTCCGGACGTGACGGGCGGACCCTGAGCCGGCATCGCCCCATCAAAAAGGAGCACCCATGAAGCGACTCGGATTCATCGGCACGGGGGGAATGGGCAGCGGCATGGCCGCCAACCTGCTGAAGGCCGGCTTTAGCCTGGTCGTCAACGATATCCGCCGGGAGGTGGCGCGGCCGCTGGAGGAGAACGGGGCGGTGTTCGCCCACAACCCCAGGGAAGTGGCCGAGTCGTGCGACGTCGTCCTGTCCATGCTTCCTTTCAGCGCGGCCGTGCGCGACGTGGCCCTGGCGGAGGGCGGCCTCGCTGAAGCTTCGGGCGGTGCCCGGGTCTGGGTGGATTTCAGCAGCATCGACAAGAACACGGTGGTGGAGATGAACGGCGCCCTGACCGCGCACGGCTGGCAGCTTCTGGACGCTTCGGTCAGCGGCGTGGAGGAACAGGCGGCGGCCGCGGCACTGTCCATCTGGGCGTCGGGCCCCAAGGCGCTCTACGACGAGAACCTGGCCGTGTTGCAGGCCATGGGCAAAAAGATCGTCTACATGGGAGAGTTGGGAAACGCCAAGCTCGTCAAGACCGCCAACGCCATGTTGAGCGGCATCATGCACATGGGCATGGTGGAGGTCTTCAACTGGCTGAAGGCAGGGGGCCTCAACGAGGAGGATTTCCAGAACTTCATCCGGAGCTCGCAGAACTACTCCGATGCCCTGGAACGGGTGACCCGGATCATCGTGAGCGGGAACTTCAAGCCGCGAAAGTCGTGGATGCCCAAGGACGTGGGTTTCGGACTCGACGTGGCTCGGGACATGGAGATCCCGGTGCCGTTCAGCTCCCTGGTCTACCAGATGTTCGCCATCGCACAGGCCAACGGGGTGGACGGCTACGAGGCTACCGGCATCGCCTGCGAGGTCTACTCCATACTCTCCGGTGGAAAGGCGCGTTAGCGGGCAGCTTGCGTTGACGGATTTGACTGGTGAAGAATAGACCTTGTCCCGACGCGTGCCGCGGCACGGGGACGGGGAAGACCAAAGGTCCTTAC